>JAHCIE010000137.1 GCA_026129385.1 Anaerolineae bacterium | reverse complement strand
CCGCGCCCTCAAGGCCCGAACCGCCGGGTTGAACCGTTCAATGTGGCCGACCGTCAGTAGCACGCCATGCTGGTCCGCCGCCGCCACCAGCTCCTCACCCTCGGCGACGGTGGCTGCGATGGGCTTCTCCACCAACACATGAACACCCCGCTGCATGCAGGCCAGGGCAATATTGCGGTGGGTGGAAGTCGGCGTGGCGACCGATAGCAGATCCGGCTCCGCCTCGTCGAGCATATCATCGTACTGGTCGTAGTACGAGATCTTGTAGCGGCGGGCCACATTGCGCGCCGCCGCCAGGTGGGGATCGGCCACCCCCACCAGCTCCACCCCCTCCAGCTCATTATAGACGCGGGCGTGGTTGCGCCCCATGGATCCCGCGCCAATGACCGCTACTCGCAATGGTCGCTTCATGTGTCCCCCTTACGACCTGGCTATGAACAGATCCGCGTGCTACGCCACTCCTTCCCCGCTAAGATGGAGCGGCTTCGTTCACCGCCACCCTCGGTGTGGGGTCCCCCCGCCACAAGAGATAGGCGGCCAGAGCTAACCCCACTACCATCAGGCCCAACCCTAACGACACGTCCCACGGCCGGTAACGAAACTCGATGGTCTGAGCGCCGCTAGAGAGTTCAAGGCTGAGCCAACGCGCCTCCCGAAGTGAGACTGGTTGACCATTCAAGATAGCTCGCCAGCCAGAGAAAGCGTTCTCCTCTACCGTAAGTATACCCGGCTGGTCTAGATTGCACGTCACATCCACGTTGCCGGCTCGTCCCCGCGCCGTGCATACAGTGCGGCTCTGGTCGGGGTGGGTTACAGCGGCATATTCGCGGCCCGGCCCGGAGATGGCGACGGCGGCGCCGTTTGCAATGGTGACCTGGCGGTAGTCGGGCGGCGGCGTGCCGCGCACCCCCATGATCTGCGGCTCTGGCGGCGGCCGGTCGCGCAGGCCCCAGCCCATGGTCGCATTATTCAGCTTCAACCCCGCCCTCACCAGGGTCTCGCGCCAGAACAGCTCGCCAAAGGGAGGAGAGACCCACTGTAGGTCGGGTGTACGCAGCGCCTGCACCATCTGCTGAATGTCCGGGTTGATGGGGTCCAGCCTCATCCAATTCTCGGTAAGACTCCGCGCGCTCAGCAAAGCGAGCAGCAATGGCACGACCAGAAGCCAGGCCAGACTAGCCGTTCCAAGCGTTGTTCTCTCTGGCGGCGGCATCCTCAGGATAAGCTGCGGCCACGACCAACGCACAAGGTTATCTATCCCGATCGCCGACAGGCCGAGGATAGCCGGCACCGCCAGTCCGCCCATGAGTGGATAGAATCGAAAGCCGCCCAGGAACTCATCGACCGCCTGGAATGGGCTGAGACGCGCCAGGAACTCTAGGAGACCACCACTTGCCAACCACATAGCGCCGAAGGCGGTGGCGAGCAGGTACCACATAATCCGCTGTCGCCGTGCGTCTCGCTCAGTGACGACACCGATAATCGCCAACAGGACGGGAATCCACCCTATATAAATGGCGTGAATCCAGGCGCCGGGGAGTTTGTCCAGGGTATCGCTTTCCAGGTACTTGGGATCACCGAGCACGAGATTGAGGGGCACGTAACGCAGTGACTGCCCCACCTGAGTAGATAGCGCCTGCTCCTTGGCGACGTTGGGGGTAAACAGCAGCGCAGGTAGCAGGAACGGCGCGGTCAGCAGAAGTGTGAGACCTACGACAACGACTAGCCGTTGCGCCAGGGCCGACACGCTCAGGCCGCTCAGCGGCCACATGAACAGCGCCGTCGGCAGCGTGACAAGCAACGCAAACTGGAGATAGCCCTGGCCGGCGAGGGCCGCCAGGGCGAGCAACACGGCCAGGAAGACGGCCGAACGCCGCGTCCCTGACTGGAAGAACAACACGACACCAGGAATCACCAAGGAGGTGAACGCCATCGATAGGACAAGGCCGAAATTGCCCATGTCCAGGCGTGAAGCTAGATGACCCGCCGTGACGACCATACAGGCGCTCCAAACCCGCGCCAGCCATCCCAGCCGCAGGAGATAGGCGAGCCACCATTGCGCCAGACCGGCCACGAAGAAGGCTATCACCAGAGCAACCTTCTCACCGTTGATGACACCCCAGACGAGAGTCGTTATGGCAACAACGGGATGCAGCATGCTCCCATACACTTCGGAAAAGGCGGGATAGCCGCCCTGAGCGCTCCCGTTCCACGTCGCACACCAACCGCACTCAGCCACCCACGTCCATAGATGGTGTGACTGCACTGAAGGCGCAGCCTCGCGCCCGCCAACCATCATGGTTGGGTCCATGTTCAGCAGCGGGCGCGCCACGACGAGCGTCCACGCCAGAATCACCAGCAGCTCAAGCGCGTATCCCAGGTAGACGCGCGCCCTCGCGTTCGCGCCGACCATCGGCTGCTCCGGGCTGAGGCTACCTCGCGCATCCAGGGTGAGGTCGCCGGCGGCTTGCATGGTCTCTCCCCCTCTTAACCAGCGCTCGGGGCGGCGGGCGCTGCCGGGCTCTCGATCAGGGCCTTCCGTTGGGCCTGGTCGCGCCATACGATCAGGCCGATGAAGACAAGCCCCAGGCCGGCCAGCGCCAGGCCCAGCGGCACGTCCCATGGACGATAGCGGAAAGAGATACTCGACGCGCCGGGCGGAACCTCGATCGCCAGCCATTGACCCGACGCCAGCGGCGCGGGCTGCCCATTGACCTCGCCGCGCCAGCCGGTCCAGTTGTACTCCTTGGTCGTCAGCACGCCACCATTGGGCGTATCGCACTGCACGTCGATGTCGCCACCCACAGCATGCGCCGTACAAACGCTTCGCGCGCCGCCCTTGTCGACCACCGTGGCGTATTCACGATTGGGGGCCGCGCTAATTTTGATGCCGGAAACAACGGACGTCAGTTGCATGCCGGGTGGTGGGTCTTGCCGCGTGGCCTCTCGCACCGGCTCCGGATCCTTGCGGTCGCGCCAGTGCCAGGTCCAGTACGCGCTCCGGCCGAGCTTCAGGCCGCTCTCCAGGGCGGGTAACGTCCAGGCTTGCTCGCCATAGGGTGTGTTGACCCACTGGGCATCGGGGGTCTTGAGAGCAGCAAGGACCGGCCCGATCTCCGTCAGCATGGGTTGAATCCCAATCCAGGTCTGGCTAAAGGTGCGCGCCTGGGCGATGGCGACTACCAATGGCACAACCATCAGCCAGCGCAAGTCCACCGCCAGCGACTTCCCGGTCGATGTGTCCCGATTCGTCATGCCGGCCGACAGGTTGAGGCGCGGCCAATCGAGCAGGAGAATGCGATGCAGCCCGATGCCGGCCAGCCCCAAAATGGCGGGCACGGCAATCCCCTGCATGAATGCCGTGTACCGCGCGCCCGCCAGCAGGCTGGCCAGTGGCGAGCCAGGCAGCCGCTCCGTAATCAAGGTCTGGGGCCCGGCGCTGGCTGCCCATAGGACGAGCAGGGCAAACGCCGCGAGGAAGGCTGTCACGCGGCGCGTCGACCTGTCGCGGAGACCACTCAGCCCCCACAGAGCCAGTAGGACCGGAATCCAGCCGATGAAATTCATATAATGGGCGGGGAAGGGTTTCTTTCCGAGCGCTTCGGACTGGTAGAACTTCAGGTCGTCAATCACGAGGTTCAGCGGGATGTAGGCGAAGGGCTGAGCCGCGTCGAACTTCACGTCGGCATCCTTGGCAAGCTGGGGCATGAAGTGGGCGAAGGGAACCAGGAACGGCGCTGCCAGCAAGAAGGCAATGACGGCGGCCACGACGTAGCGGGCGAGAACAGGCCCGATGGCCTGGCGGTCCCAGGGCAGCAGGAACACAACCGCCGGTAGGGCGAACATCAGGGCAATCTGAATATACAGATGGCCGCTCAGCAGGCTCAGGCCGCCCACCATGCCCAGAATAACGACCCAGATACGCTTGGGCGATTGACTGACCGCAATAAGTGGGGCGAATAGGAGGGCGCAGGTAGCCGTGGACATGACTAGCGAGAAGTTGCCCAGTTCCATGCGCCCGACGATGTGCGCCCCGGACACGGCAATCAGCGCTGCCCACACCCGCGCCACTCGGCCCAACCGCAATACCCACCCCAGCCACCATTGAGCCAGTCCGGCGATGACAATCGCCGCGCTCAGCGCCACCTTAGCCCCGTTGAGAGGACCCCAGATCAATGTGGCGACAGCCACGATGGGATGGAGCTGACTGCCGGTTGGCTCGGCAAAGGCGGGGAAGCCTCCCATGACACCACCAAACCAGAAGGCGCACGCGCCGCACTGTGTCACGAGTCCCCAGAGCGTGTTAATCTGGATTGCCCCCAACACCTCCCGCCCGGCTGGTACGCGGAGCGGGTCCATGTCGCGCCAGGCCTGCGTGGAGATCCAGGCCCACAGGCAGACCGTCAGGATTTCGAGGAGGGTGAGGACGTGATCGCCTGACAACCTTTTCAAGCCTAGCCGGGTGGGGCTGGCTCCCGTCCTTGCAGAGGCGCTGATCTCAGCCGTGTTCATCGCGGCGTCCTTTTAGCTCGACAGCCACCTCGGCGTGCTCTGGATTCGGCTATCGTGGCGTCTCTCCCCTGGCCGGAACGAAGTACACGAGGAAGTCACGGCCCGGCGTGCGAGACTGGTAGGTCGAGAGTTGGCCCGTGGGGAAGGTGGCTTGCAAGGTGCGCAGGCCGCCCTGGTCCGACGGGTTGACGAGGAATATCTTGGCGGCCGGGTCGTCAATCTGGCTCCCTACCGCCTGCGGGAGATTCTCGCTGAGGATGTAGTTGTTGCGAGTGCCGGCCCCCATGGCGAGATACACGTTGCGTGTATCGACCCAGTTGGGCCAGGCTACGATGAAGGTATGGTTCACGTCGCCGACGCTCTCCGTGAACCCCTTCAGAACCGTCGCCATCTCCGATGCATTCCAGACCATGCTCCGTTCCTGGAAGTCGTAGACCTGGAAATACTGGCGGAAGTTCAGGACCGTCGCGCTTAGTAGCAGTGCGGCCACGAGAATCGCCGAGAGGGCCTTGCCCCACGCGCCCAGCGCGCTGCGCAGGTTGCGGGCGATGAGGACGATGGGCAGCGCCGCGATGATCATGGCGATGGGCGGCGCGCCGCCGCCACGCACGACGCTCGGATTCTCGATGGGGAAGGCGAGCGCCAGGATGGACGGCAGCAGCAGCAGGATCAGGCTGACCAGCAGGGCCACGGCGGCGAAGCTGCGCTGCCTCAGCACGCCCAGGTTGAGGCGGCCCAGCGAGACGGTTCCCCAGATTGCCAGCAGGATGTAGATGAATCCCAGGGCGAACAGGGCCGCCGTGATGGGGTCCAGATGGTAGTCCCACATGACATTGTTGACCCACACTACGTCGCCCCGATAGTTGAACTGGAGCGCGGCATTCGCTACGTTCTGCACGAGACGGCCGATGGGGTTGAAGTTCCCCGCCTCGGTGGTCGCCGAGCGCGTCAGCGAGCGATACCAGAACTGGTCGGGCCGCTCCAGGCTGAAGCGCAACAGGGGCAGGAAGAAGAGGGCGACCGTCCCGACCATGACGGCTACATTCGTCCAGAAGGGGCGCGTCAGGCTGGGGGGCAGCGGTGTGTCGGCGGCGTCGGCCGCCTCGGCCCCCGCCTGGCTCTCGCCGCGCCAGAGACTGGCGGCCAGGGCGCGCAGCCCCGTCGCGAAGCCGCCGGGCCAGGCGACCAGGTCCCACACCAGCCGCAGTCCGACCAGCGCCGCCACCAGCACCGGCACGATGCGCATCGAGGTATAGGTGTGCAGGCCGATGCCCAGGAAGAGTCCGGCTAGCAACCAGTCGTTGCGGCGATTGAGGCGCATGCCCCGTAGGAGGAAGAATAGTGTCGGCGTGGCGAAGGCCGCCGTGAAGGGGAAGCGCAGCCCCACGCGGCTGATCTCGACGTGCCACTTGGAGATGGCCGTCAGGAACGCCGCCAGGAGGCCCACATTTCGCCCTCCCACCTCGCGCCCTAGCAGGAACACGAAGGGGATGGTGAGGAAGCTGATGAGGGCCGTGCCGAGCTTGAGGGCCAGGTGGTCGGTTGGCAGGTTGAACAGGGAGATGAGGCCGGCCGTCCAGTAGAACTGGAACAACTCGCGCCCGGTGTTGCGCGCCAGGAAGACGGGCCGCGTACCGTTCAGGATGTCGATAACGTCGTAGAGCTTCTCGGCGTGGTCGGAGGTCGGCTCGGCGGGCACGCTGGCGAGCTGGTAGAAGCGGAAGAAGGCCGCCACGGCCAGGATGCCCAGCAGCGCTACCGCCGTCCAGCCAAAGGGGACGCGCCAGGCGCGGATGCGCCGCCAGACCCCGGCCAGGTTCGTCGCGCCCCAATCCCAGACCGCTACGTAGAATGCCGCCAGCGCCGCCAGCCATAGCGCCGTGTTGACAGGGGTGAAACAGTAGGATTTGTTGGGCGATTCAGGGGCGATGCCCGGCACGGCGCACGTGTCGCGGCCGAAAAAGAGGAACGCCAGTACGAACAGGACGCCCGACGCGATGAGTAGCCGCTGCCGCCATGTCGCGCTCAAGATGCTGGCGATGCGTGGCACGATCAGGGCGCGCGGCCCATCGCGCAAGACCTGGGCCGGGTTGCGATTCAGCGCCCATACGAACAGCGCAGCGGCAACGATATAGCCGATGATGCCGTCCAGGGGGACACTGCGATCGGTGAGGTAGCGCTGCGCCCAAATGCCGATACCGAGGGCCAGGACAAGGAGGGCGGCCGTCACGATGGCGCGGCGGGCGGTATTCGTGGCTGCGGACTGCATCTGTCCCTCGTGCGGGGTCGAATGGGTGGACGGTGGCGGCTAGCCGCGCTTCACACAGCGCACGAATTGATATGCGCCGACCTCGGGGAGCGGCTCTTCATAGTACTGGCGTAGCCAGACGTCGAAGGGGGCCATCTGGGCCGGGTGGATGACCCACTTACGGAACAGGCCCCGGGTCACGAGATTCGGGACGCCCAGATAGTGACTCATGTCGAAGGCGTGGTGGGCGGATTCCGAAAAGTAGTAGAAGTGCTCCACCACGTCCAGGCCGACGGCGTCAAAGCGCCGTGCCCACTCTTCGGGCGGATAAACGTGGTAATGGTGCGAGATGGTGTTGAAGAAATCGCCGTACCGCTCCGACAGCGAAGCGAGACCGGCCTCGCGAAACAGCGTGCTACCGAGGAGGAAGTCCGGGTAATGCTCACTGGGCAACGTCGTGGCAAATGTGCCGCCTGGTCTCAGGACGCGGCTTATCTCTCTTAACGTAGATTCGTTGTCGGGGATATGCTCGATGACACAATTACTGACGACTGTGTTGAATGTGCCATCCGGGAACGGCATGCGAGTCGCGTCGCCCTGGGTCACCATTTTGTACACGTCGCGGCGCACCGCCGCCTCGATGAGGTCGCTCCAGAGGGGGTCTAGGCCCACGTCGATTCGCTCGTCATAGGCGATGGAGGCAAAGTGGCCGTCGCCACAACCGATGTCGAGCACAGGGTGGGCCAGGGGCACCCGCCCCATGAACTTCGCCTCCACGGAGCGCAGCACGGCACGGTGCGGGGCCATGCTATAGACGTGGGGCGTGAAGTAGTCCCGCTCGCCTGGTACGGCCGTGCCCGCTGGCGCGGGCTGCTTCGTGTCACTCGCCATCGGATCCTCCCGTCATGGCCACAGCTGAGGCGGCCTCGGCCACATGCCCCGACCGCCCTGCCCCGCGTGGCAAAACCAGGCGATTCGCCAGGCGCGCCGCCTCGGCCTCGAACAAATCCTCGTACATGTCCGCCGTGCGGTTCAGGTCGAAGATGTGGGCGATCTCGTCGCGCGGGCGGACGTAGTGGCTCTTGTTGGTCAGAATGCGCGTCACGGCGTCGGCCAGGGCCGCGCTGCCGCCAATGGGTGTGACCTCACCCATACCCGTCATCCGCACCGGCTGACGGACGCCCGGCAAGTTGCTGGCGACGACGGGCGTCCCGCACAGCATGG
>JAHCIE010000136.1 GCA_026129385.1 Anaerolineae bacterium | reverse complement strand
CGCCTCGCGCAATGGGGGCGGCGTTGTGGTGGATTTCGAGCAGCCGTTACTGCATGCGCTCGGCGATAATCTCGGCGAAGTCCTTGACGGCAACGGTCTCCTCGACGCCCTTGACCTTCGCCGCGTCGTCCATCATGGTCATGCAGAAGGGGCATGCCGTCGCCACCATGCTGGGGTTGAGGGTCAGCGCCTCGTCCATACGCAGGTGGTTGATGCGCTGGGCAGCAGGTACTTCCATCCAGATCTGGCCGCCGCCGCCGCCGCAGCAGAAGCCCTTTTCGCGGTTGCGGGGCATCTCCAGTAGGTTAGCGCCCGTGGCCGCCAGGGCCTCGCGCGGGGCGTCGAAGATGTTGTTGTAGCGACCCAGATAGCACGAGTCGTGAAAGGTGATCTGCTCGGCCAGTCCGCTGTCCAGGGGAATCTTCCCGGCCTTGATGAGGTCGGCGATGACCTGGCTGTGATGGACGACCTGGAAGTCGCCACCGAACTGGGGATACTCGTTCAGGATGGTATTGAAGCAGTGCGGGCAGCCGGTCATGATGGTCTTGAACTGATACTGCTTCAGGTTGTCGATGTTGGTCCTGGCCTGGGCCTGGTAGAGGTATTCGTTGCCGAGACGGCGGGCCGGGTCGCCGTTACACTGCTCCTCGGCCAGCAAAGCCACGGACACGCCCGCCTGCTTGAGAATCTTGACGATGGAGCGGGCGATCTTCTGGTTGCGTGCGTCGTAGGCCATGGAGCAGCCCACCCAGAATACGTAGTCGACCGGCTGACCCGGCTCCAGGAACGGCACGCCCAGGCCTTTGGCCCAGTCGTGGCGCTCGGCCAGCGGGTAGCCCCACGGATTGCCGGTGCGCTCGATCATGGTCAGTGCGCTCGCCGCCCCCGACGGGAGATTACCCTCGGACATGGTCAGGTAGCGACGCATGTCCACGATGTCGTCGACGATCTCGATGTAGACGGGGCATTCCCAGATGCAAGCCGCGCAGGTAGTGCACGCCCACATCTCGTCGGCCTGGAAGATGTCGCCATGGAGGTTGACGACCTTGCCATTCTGATGGCCATTGCTGTGGCCACCGGCCGGCATGGCCGCCATGAGGTCGGCGTTGTTCAGAGTCGGCACACCCATGGCGAAGCCAAGCTTGACAACGACATTCTTGGGCGACAGGATAGTTCCCGAGGCCATGGCGGGACACACCGACTGGCAGCGGCCACAGTAGGTACAGGCGTCGAAGCCGAGGCGTTGCTTCCAGGTGAAGTCCTCAGTCGTCTCCGCGCCAAACTTCTCCACATCCTCGACCGGGATGGGGCGCAGCGCGCCCATGGGTCGCACAGGGTCGGAGAAGAAGATGTTGGTGGGCGAGGTAACGAGGTGGAACAGGTTCGTCACGGGTATAGCCGCGATGAATACGGCCACGAGGCTGAAGTGGGTAAGCCAGCTGACCAGGTGGGTGGCGCGCAACTGCGCCTCCGTAGCCCCCAGCGCCAGCCACACCTGGGCTATGGCGTTGCCGACGATGGACCAGTCACTCCACGGCGGCTGAACGACGGCCAGGCGCAGCGACTCGATTAGCAAACCAGTCAGGTTGATAAGCAACAGCAGTAACAGGGTGAAAGCGAAGGAGCGTTCGCTACCCAGGCGGGGGAAGCGCCGGCCATAGCGGCGGAAGAGGGCGAAGCCCAGGGCGAGAACAAAGAACAGGCCCGCGATGTCCAGCGCCAGTTTGTAGACTTCGTAGAACCAGCCCTGCAACACCTTGAAGTTCATCAAGGGCAACGCAATGTCCGCGTCCACGGTCGCCAGGGCGGTACCGATGAACAGGGTCACAAAACCCCAGAAGATGGAGGCGTGCATCAACCCCGAGTAAGGCTGGCGATTGATGCGGTCCTGGCGGAAACCGTAGGTAAACAGGCGTCGAACACGCTCAGGCAGCTCGTTGAGCGCGGGGTACGGCTGGCCCTGCCGCCAGAGACGGACGCGACGGAACACGCCGATGAGCATGATCAAGGTCGCCACGGTCATAGTGACATATAAGCCGAGCTGCGCCCAGGGCGGGATGTTCCACAGATTGACGCGACAGGGGAGGTCGGGCGGGCAGATCACCAGCTCGTGCACGGAAAGCTCCTTCTGGCCCTCGGGGGCAGCGTACAGCCGCGAAACAGGGACGGTTCCCTGACTGGCTCAGGAACTGGCTTCCTTATGATACCAAATAACGCGGCGCGGCACAAGGGAAAAACCCACCACGCCGGGTGGAGAGGCCAAAGGCGAAGGGCCAGGAACCAACCGGAGGAATTCTCATTGGCCCCTGGCCCCTTATCTTGCGTCACGCCGTCCGCCGATCCTCTACCGCATCGCCAGGATAGCTGTCTGCGCCGCGTTGAACATGGGACCGGCCACGAAGGCCAGCAGCACCGTGCCGGCCAGGGTCAGCCCGACGGCCCAGCCGGCCGGGCCTCGGGCATCGCCGATGGGCGGGGCGTCGGCAGCGGCGGGCCGCATGTACATCACGACGACGACGTACAGATAATAGCCCGCCGAGACTACACTGGCGAGCGCGCCGACCGCCGCCAGCCATCCCCAGCCACTGGCGACGGCCGTACCAAAGATGTACCACTTGCCGATAAAACCGGCGAAAGGCGGGAAGCCGGTCAGGGCGAACATGAAGACAGCCATGCAGAAGGCCAGCCAGGGGGCGCGCCCTGCCAGCCCATTATAGCTATCTAGATCGACGAACTCTGCCCCACCCCGGTTGAGGGCGATGACGACCGCGAACGCGCCAAGGGTCATGAAGGCGTAGGCCAGGAGGTAAAACAGGGCAGCCGTGATGCCCGCCCGCCCGCCCGCCACGACGGCGATGAGGATGTAGCCTGCCTGGGCGATGGATGAGTAGGCCAGCATGCGCTTAATATTGCGCTGACCGAGGGCGGCCACATTGCCTACAATCATGGTCAGCACGGCGATGATGGCCAGCATGATGCTCCACGCGCTAGCCGTGGCCGGCGCGGGGAAGGCAACGAACAGGATACGCAGCAGAGCGGCGAACGCGGCAGCTTTGGTCGCCGTCGCCATAAAGGCCGTCACTGCCGTCGGTGAGCCTTCGTACACGTCGGGCGTCCACTGGTGGAAGGGCACGGCGGCGATCTTGAACAGCAGCCCGACCAGGATAAGACCCATGGCAACAAAGAGCAGATTGTTGGCGGTGATGGCCGGTCCCGCGGCCTGAACATAGCGTCCGATCTCGACCAGGCGCGTCGTGCCCGTCGCCCCGTAGGTCATGGCAATACCGTAGAGGAAGAAGCCCGCCGCGAACGCGCCCAGGAAGAAGTACTTGAGGCCCGCCTCCTCGCTCTCCATCTTGGGCCGCGCATACGCCGCCAGCACATACAGGGCAATAGAGAAGGTCTCCAGGCCCACCCACAGCGTCATCAACTCGGCGCTGATGCCCATGAGCATCATGCCGCTCGCCGCCAGCAATAGCAAGGCGTAGAATTCAGCGTGCTCGATTCTCTGCTCGACCAGATACTCGGCCGATAGCAGGACAGCCACCGCCGTGATCAGGATGATGGTAAGCATCAGGAACAGGCCGAAGCTGTCCAGGATGGCTAGCCCGCCGAGAGCCACCATCGGCAGCGCGGCCGTGGCCCAGATGTACAGGGTCGCGCCGAGGGCGATACCCAGACCGATCAGGGCCACCCACGCCGTTGCATGGCGGGTGGTCTCATCGAACAGAAACAGGTCAGCCAGGATCACGAACGCCGCTGTCGTCAGCAGAATCAATGCTGGAACAAGCGGGGTCAGTATGAAGTCGCTAGGGAAGGTTACCATGGATGAGTCCTCGACGCGGGTCGGATGACGGGCCGAGGCATCAGAATACCCCGGCCGCCGCCTTTGTCATCGGTCGGCTACGATATTGCGCAGGATGAACGCCACATTGGCGGGGCGCTCCGCCAGACGCCGCATGAAATAGGGATACCACTCCGTGCCGTAGGGCACATATACCCGCACTCTATACCCTTCCTGGACCCACTCGCGCTGCAAGTCACGGCGAATACCATCCAACATCTGGAACTCGTAGGCGTCGTTGGCTATCTTTTCCTGGGCCGCATAGTCGGCCACGGCGTCTATCATGTTAACGTCGTGGGTGGCGAAGGCCGGGTAGACACCCGCCGCGCGCGCCTCAGGGCTGAGCAGCAATTTCGAGAGCGCGATGAAGTTGGCGTCCACGTCGGCCTTCTCAGGGAAGGCCACCTCGGACGGCTCCAGGTACGCGCCCTTGCACAGGCGGACGCGCGCGCCCAGGGGAATGAGGGCGCGGATGTCATCCTGGCTCCGGTACAGGTAAGCCTGGATGACGACGCCCACGTTGTCCAGTCCGTCGTCGCGCAGCCGGCGGTAGATGTCCAGGGTGCGCGTGGTGTAGGGATGATTCTCCATGTCGATCCGGACAAAGTTGCCATACACCCTGGCGCGTTCCGTGACGGCCTTGACCAGGGCGTATGCCAGGTCATCGGCTACATCGATGCCGAACTGGGTCAGCTTGAGACTGACGTTGGACTTCAGGCCCGCGGCCTCAATCAGGTCAAGGAGGTCCAGGTAGGCCTGGGTCGCCTGGCGCGCGCCCGCCTCGTCCTCGACCGACTCGCCGAGATGGTCGAGAGTAGCGAGCATCCCCTGCTGATTCAGTTCGCCCACCGCCGTGATGGCCTGCTGGGGTGTCGTGCCCGCAACGAAACGCTGCGCGGCGCGCTGCGCCAACGAGAGGTTCTCGGCGGTATGCCGTAAGCCTTTGTTACCGGACAGATAGAGCAATGTTCCACGCATCATAAGAGTATTACCTCATCACCCGGGCGAAGATCTGGCGGCTATGCTCGCCCTCATGCCGGGCCAGACCGTATACCAGGTCCGCCCCGCCGCCGCGCTCTCCCCAGGGGAACTCGAACTCGCCCAGATCGCCCGCGCCAGCGCCCCAACTCGCCGGTCAAGGTGGCATTGTCGGTCATACGTTACCCCCTTCATGGTCACGCCAGGCGCGAATCTGGGCCGCGTGCGCCAGATCGTGCTCGATGGCGTAGCGCTCCACCAGTGCCCGTAGCGTGCCGCGCTCTCCCCAGGGGTAATCGAGGACATGGTCGGCTATTTCAGGCGGGGCGGCGGCCAGCACGCTCCCCAACTCGCCGCGCGTCATGAGGCACACCAGGCGCGTTTGGAGCGGGGCCATCGCCATATCGCGGCGCCGGTCGCGGGCGCGCACGTTCCAGGCGTCCACGTCGGCCGTCGCCATATCGGCGCGATACGGCGGCCCCCCATTCAGGTAGGCCTCGACAGCGGCCAGTATCTCGTGATCCCAGGCTGCCAGGTGGCCGAGCAGGTCCTGGACCGTGTAGCCAGGGATGACCTCGCCCGACGTCATCTGGCGGTCAGTAAGGCCGTCGATACTCGCTGTTAAGGTCGCCCGCGCCCGCGAGAGGCCGGTGAGAAGGTCATCCATGCCAGACTCGTGTAGCCCCTTCGGGGTAGACCAAGGACCAGCGGAGTCATAAGGCTACAAAGAACAATCCTTGGTCGTTCGTCCCTGGTCTTCTAGGGCTTCAGCGCGGTCGCGACCTGGCCGACCATCTGCACCACCTGCGCTACAGCGGGCTGAGCCGGGCCAAGCACCAGATTCGGGAAGACGCCCAGCACGAACATCAGGATGATAAGGGGCGCGGCGACCAGAATCTCGCGCCGGGTCAGGGGACTGAGGTGGTGATTCTCGACATCGTCCACCGGCCCAAAGAAGATACGCTGGAACATCCACATCAGGTAAATCGCGCTGAGGATGACCCCGAGCGCGCCGAAGGCGGCCCACACCCAGTTGTGCAGAAATGCGCCCTGGAGGGTCAGGAACTCGCCGACAAAGCCGCTCAGGCCGGGCAGGCCAACCGAGGCGAACATGGCGATGAGGAAGATGACCCCGTAAACGGGCATGACTTTCCACAGGCCGCCGAAGGCTGACAGCTCGCGGGTATGGCGACGCTCGTAAATATAGCCAACCAGGAGGAACAGCGCGCCAGTATTGATACCGTGGCCAACCATGTATAGGACCGAGCCGCTGATACCCACAGCATTGAGGGCAAAAATGCCCAGGACAATGAAGCCCATGTGGGACACGGACGAGTAAGCGACCAGCTTCTTGGCGTCTGTCTGGGCATACGCAACCCACGCGCCGTAGATAATGCCGATGACACCCAGGGCGGCAAACAGCCACGCCCAGTCGCGGCTGGCCTGCGGGAAGAGGGGCAGATTGAAGCGAAGCAGGCCGTAGGTCCCCATCTTCAGCAGGACGCCGGCGAGAATGATGCTACCGGCGGTGGGGGCTTCGACGTGGGCGTCGGGCAGCCAGGTGTGGAGGGGCCACATGGGAACTTTGATGGCGAAGGCCAGGGCGAAGGCGAAGAACAGCAGCGTGGCAACACTGCCCGTCATGGGTGTCTGGGTAAGGGAGGTCCAGTCAAAGTTGGGGACGCCGCCGCGCGCGTTGAGCAGGCCTACAGCCAGAATCGCGACGAGCATCAGCGCGCTGCCAGCCATCGTGAACAGGATGAATTTGTTGGCGGCGTAGACACGGCGCGGCCCGCCCCACACACCAATGATGATGTACATGGGGATAAGCACGGCCTCAAAAAAGATGAAGAACAGGAACAGGTCCAGGGCCGCGAACACTCCCAGCATGCCCGTCTCTAGGACCAGGAAGGCGATCATGTACTCCTTGAGTCGCGTCCCGATAGTCCACGATGCGCCGATGGCAACGGCGGTGAGTAGTGTCGTCAGCAGCACCAGGGGCATGCTAATGCCGTCGAGGCCCACCAGATACTGGATACCCAGGGGGGCTATCCAGACGCTGCGGTTGACGAACTGCATCCCCGGGTCGGCCCAGTTGAAGTTTACGTAGAACTGGAGCGACCAGATAAAGACGATTACACTCAGTACCAGAGCCGTGCCGCGAAGGACATTCGCGTTGCGGCGCGGGATGAAGGCAATCGCCAGCGCGCCGACAAGCGGCACAAAGACGAGCAGGCTCAGCAGTGGCCAGTTAAAGACATTAGAGATGGGCACAGTAGACCCCTTGCGTGAGGCGTAAGACGTGATGCGTGAAATACGGTGCAGGAGACAACTGGCCCGATCTCACGTTTCACGATGTCACGCTTCTATCGGAAGAAGAACCAGATGATGAGCACGACGACACCTAGCACCATGCTCAAGGCATAGTTGCGAACATAGCCCGTTTGCAGCCGCTGGAGCCCGCCGGCAAGGCGGCGGAAGCCGTGGCCAATCCCGTTGATGAGGCCGTCGATGAGGCCCAGGTCGAAGACCCGCGCCAGCCAGGCGCCCGCCTTGTTGAAGGGCTGGACGAAGGCGCGATCGTAAGCCTGATCGACGTACAGCATATTGAAGGACAGGTTGTACAGGCCGCTGAAGCGCTGCCCCATGCGCACGGGGTCGGCAATCTGGGGCAGCTTGAGGCCGAACAGGGGCACGCGGTACATCGACATGCCGAGCAGCGCACCCAGCGCAGCCACCGCCAGGGACGAGCCGACGAGGGCAAAGAGGGGGATCGCGCTTTCCACCGTCTCGTGCAGGCCGAATACCGGCTCCAGCCAATGCTCCAAGAGCGGCGACACCTGGGGAATGTTGATGAACCCCGCGATCGCCGCGCCAACGGCGAGGATCATGAGCGGCACGGTCATGCTCATGGGTGACTCGTGCGGCTCACCGCTAAAGCCGTGGCCGTGGGAATCATCGTCGTCGTGGGCCGCGTGGGCGGCGACAGGGACAGCAGGCGCGGGCGTCGCCGCCGGAGCGACAGGCGCGGGCGCGGGTGTCGGGGCCGCAACGGGCGGCGGGGCCACTGGCTCCTGGCCGGGGCGCGGGCGACGCGGCTTGTCACCGGCATCGGCGGCGGGCGGCGCGGACGACGGAGCCGAAGGCGCAGCCTGGCCGGGCCGCGGCCGCCT
>JAHCIE010000135.1 GCA_026129385.1 Anaerolineae bacterium | reverse complement strand
TCTCGTAGCCGGTGCGCGCATCCTTCACCAGTTGATACGGATGCAGCACATAGTTTCGAATCTGATTGCCAAACTGTGCGTCGACATATTCGCCGCGCAATTGCCTCAATTCGGCCTCGCGCTTGCGCTCCTCAATCTCCTGCAGCCGCACCTTCAGGATGTGCATGGCGCGCTCGCGGTTCTGGGTTTGACTGCGCTGATCCTGACAGGTGACGATGATGCCGCTGCGAATATGGCGGATGCGCACGGCGCTTTCGTTTTTCTGCACGTTCTGTCCGCCGGCGCCTTGCGAGCGATACGTATCGATCTCCAAATCGCCTGGGTTGATCTCGATGTCGATGTCACTATCCTGGATGTTGGGGTACACCTCGACACGGGCAACCGACGTCTCGCGGGTGTTGCCGGCGTTGAAGGGCGACATGCGCACCAGGCGATGCACGCCGCGCTCGGCCTTGAGATAGCCATACGCCCACGGCCCGCTGATCTCCACCTGCGCGCTCAAGATGCCTGCCTCCTCGCCGTCGCGCTGGTCGACGATGTCGGCCTTGAAGCGGTGGCGCTCCGCCCAGCGCAGGTACATGCGCAGCAGCATCGACGCCCAATCCTGGGCTTCGGTGCCACCCGCCCCGGCATGGATGCTGAGGATGGCGTTATTGCGGTCGTACTCTCCCGCCAGGAGCAGATGAAACTCCAGATCGGCCAGTTCCTTCTCCAAAGCCGCCGTCTCAATCGCCAACTCCTGGCGCGACGCTTCGTCGTCTTCGCCCTCCGTCAGCGCCCACAGTTCGGCGGCGTCGTCGATGCGCTGCCGAATGCCGCGCCAGGTGTCCACCTCGTCGCGCCGCTCGGCAATCTCGCGCATGACGCTCTGGGCATGCTGCGGGTCGTCCCAGAAATCAGCGGCCTGGGTTTGCGCCTCTAGCGCGGCAATCTGCTTCTCCGTCTCCGCGACGTCAAAGCCGCCCCCAGATGGTCTCGACCCGCTGCTGCATATCGGCCAGGCGGGCGGGGATATCAGTCAACATGGCTGCTCCTTTGAATCACACACGGCCGACGTCGGGATGGACCACCACCCGCGTCGGCCGCGCATAGGGGCGGGGTCAGGCCCGCGTGGTGGCCGGTTCCTCGAACAGCGCGTCGACGTACTCACGGGCGTCGAACTGCGCCATGTCGTCGATCTTCTCGCCAGTACCGATAAACTGGATCGGCACGTCCAACTCGCGGACGATGGCAAAGGCGATGCCACCTTTAGAGGTCCCATCGAGCTTGGTCAGCACCAGGCCGGTCAGGGGCGTCGCCTCTGCGAACACCTTCGCCTGGGTCAGGCCGTTCTGGCCGGTCGTCGCGTCCAGTACCAAGAGTGTCTCGTGGGGCGCGCGGTGGACCTGCTTATTGGCGATGGCGCGCACCTTCTCCAGCTCTTTCATCAGGTTGAACTTGGTGTGCAGGCGGCCCGCCGTGTCGATGATGAGCACGTCGGCCCGCCGCGCCAACGCAGCGTTGATGGCGTCGTACACCACCGCGCCGGGGTCCGCCCCCTGGGCCGTGGCGATAACCTCCACGCCCGCGCGGTCGCCCCATACCTTCAACTGGTCGATGGCCGCCGCGCGGAAGGTGTCGCCCGCCGCCAGCATGACCTTGCGGCCCTCGTCGCGGTAGTAGCGCGCCAGCTTGCCGATGGTGGTGGTCTTACCGGAGCCGTTGACGCCAACGACGAGAATCACCGTCAGCAGGCGATCACCCACATCCGGCTGGCGCATCGGCCCCGCCAGAATGCCCACCAGGCGATCCTTGAGCATGGCCTTGACGCGGTCCGTGCGGCGAATGCCCTGTTGCAGGGACGTGGCGCGCAGTTCCTCGACCAGGTCGCCCGCCAATGTCGCGCCCACGTCGGCGCGAATCAGCAGCTCTTCCAGCTCGTCCCACGTCTCCGGCGTGACATCGCCGCCGCCGAGCAGCTCACCGATGCGGTTGAACAGCCCGCCCTGGCGCGTCTTCTCGAGAGTGTGTTCGATTTGCTGTTTTTCTTGAGGTCGTCGAAAAAACACTGAAGCTCCTTGCGCTAGACTGCGTTTCCAATTATAGCCGTGTCGGGGAAAGCGTTACAAACGGCCCTGGCGACCACGGACCAGGGACCAAGGGCGAATGCAGAAGGCTTATTGGTCCTCGGTCCTTCGTCCCTGGTCATAACGTTCCAGCCAGGCCAGGGCGCGGCGGGCGAACTCCTTCTCGGTGGCGAAGGTCAGCAGGGTGGGCGCGTCCTGGGCGGGAACCCACACTGGCTCGAAACGCTGGGCGTCGCTGGCCGTGCGCGGCAAGGTGTCGTCGCCATCGAGGGCCATGAGGTAGCCATACTCGTTACGTCGCGTCCAGCGCCCGTAGCGGTCAAACTCAGCGCTCTGCTTGCCCAGACTCGTCAGAGTACGCAGGGCCGCGTAGCCAGTCTCCTCGGTCACTTCGCGGCGCGCCGCCTCCTCATAGCTCTCGCCGGTCTCGACATGGCCTTTGGGCATGCGCATCTCTGGGGTATCGGTCTTACGGACCAACAGTAGCAGGCCATCGCGGACGACGAAGCCGCCCGCCGATTCGTAGAAGTCGGTGGAGGTTTTCTTAGGCATGCGCCAAGTATAGCACACCTTGAGACAGGTGGACGCGCATGGTATAATTATTCGTATACTGGTTGAGGAAGAAATCAGTGACCGATGAACCCCGCCTGAGCCACGTCGATGAGCAGGGTCGCGCCCGCATGGTCGACGTGGGCGCCAAGGATGAAACGCAGCGTGTCGCCGTCGCTCGCGGCGAGATTCACATGCGCCCTGAGACCCTGCGCCTCATCCTGGGCGGCGAGCTGCCCAAGGGCGACGTGCTGGCCGTGGCGCGCGTGGCGGGCATCATGGCCGCCAAGCGTACCCACCACCTCATCCCCATGTGCCACGCCTTGCTGCTCTCCTCGGTCCAGGTAGACTTCGAGGCGCAGCCGCCGCAATCGGCTGACGCCGACGGAGCGATCCTCATCACGGCGTCAGCGCGGGTGACGGGCAAGACCGGCGTCGAGATGGAGGCGCTCACCGCCGTCAGCGTAGCCGCCCTGACCATCTACGACATGGCGAAGGCCGTCGACCGCAGCATGCGCATCCAGAACATCCGCCTCGTCGAAAAGCGCGGCGGCAAGAGTGGAGACATCGTTCTCGAATGACTGACCTGCACTACATCGACCCTGACAACGACGCGACGCTGCCCCTGGATACTCGCACCTGGCGCGGCGCGAGCGGCCAGCCCCTGGAGCTTGGCGGCCTGCCGCGCTTCGACCCGCGCGACATTGATCGCGACGTGTGGAGTCTGTGGCGCTACCGGGCCTTTCTGCCCCTGCCCGCCGACGCGCACCCGGTCAGCCTGGGCGAGGGCATGACGCCCCTCGTCCCCGCCGCGATGGACGGCCGCACCATCTACTACAAGCTCGAATTCATGGCCCCCACCGGCTCCTACAAGGACCGGGGTGTGACAACGCTTATCAGCGGGCTGAAGGCGGCGGGCATCGACAGTGTCATCGAGGACTCGTCCGGCAACGCGGGCACGGCGGTGGCTGCCTATGCCGCCGCGGCCGGGATGGCGGCACGCATCTTCGTGCCCGACCATGCCTCGCCCGCCAAGAAGGCGCAGATTCGCGTGTACGGCGCGAACCTGGCCGAGATTCCCGGCGGCCGCGCCGCGACTGGGGATGCGGCCATCGCCGCCGCTGAGCATACCGTCTACGCCTCCCACGCCTGGAACCCGCTGTTCAACAGCGGCCTGCGCACGGCAGCCTGGGAGGTATGGGAGCAGCTTGGCCGCGCCCCCGACGCGGTGATTACCCCGGTCGGGCAGGGCGGCCTCTTGCTCGGCATGGCCGATGGCTTCCGCGATCTACTGGACGCGCAATGCATCGACCGCCTGCCGCGTATGATAGGTGTCCAGGCCGCTGCCGTGGCCCCGGTGTACCGGGCGTGGCGCGACGGCCTCGATGAAGTGCCGACCGTGCCCGAGGCTGCTACCATCGCTGAGGGCGTGCGCATCCGCCGCCCGGTACGCGCCGAGGCGATTCTGGCCGCCGTGCGTGACACCGATGGCGTCATGGTGGCCCCCGACGACGAGGCGGTCGAGGCGGCGCGAGCCGACCTGGCGCGGCGCGGCCTGTTCGTGGAGCCAACCTCCGCCCTGGTCCTGGCAGGCCTGCGCGAGATTCTCGACACCCTACCCCGCGACGCTATCATCGTCGCGCCCCTGACGGGGAGTGGCCTGAAGTCACCGCCGCGGGCAGGTTGAGGAGCGGGTGACACCGTCGCAGGCCACCTTGCCCTCTCACACAAGGGTATGAAACAATGGATCGCCAGGCGCATTGGGACAATATCTATACCACGCGAGATCCGCAGGCCGTTATCTGGTATCGGCCCCACCTCGACGTGTCCCTGACCCTGCTGGGCGACCTGGACGTCAACCTCGATGCCCATATCCTGGACGTGGGCGGCGGCGCATCGACCCTGGTCGATGACCTGCTGGTGCGAGGCTACCGCCACGTAACGGTGCTGGACATCGCCCTGGCTGCTCTCACCGCCGCGCAGGCGCGGTTGGGCGACGCGGCGAGCCGGGCCACCTGGCTGCACGCCGATGCGACGCGGGCCGAGTTGCCGCCCGCCTCGGTCGATGTCTGGCACGACCGCGCCGTGTTTCACTTCCTGACCGACGCCACGGACAGGGCGCGCTACGTGGACTGCCTCCACCACGCTCTCCGCGTGGGGGGACACGCCATCCTTGCCACGTTTGCTCCCGACGGCCCTACCATGTGCAGTGGGCTGACCGTCGTCCGCTACGCGCCGGAGGAACTGGCCGCTGTCCTCGGTGAAGAGTTTCGCCTGAGCGACCACCGTCGCGAGACGCATGTCACGCCGGGCGGGGGCGAACAGCGCTTTCAATATTCAGTGTTCAGACGGGAGAGTTAGCGTGAGCACGAGGGTTGCCCTAGAGGCCATATCGGGCCAAGACATACTGGCGAACAGCTGCGCCGACGGCGAGCCACATCCGGTCTACTCCGTCGTCGCACCGGTGTACAACGAGGGGCCGACCCTGCCCGAGTTCTACCGTCGCCTATCAGCGGTTCTGGACGCGACGGGCCAACCGTGGGAACTGATACTGGTCAACGACGGAAGCCGCGACGACAGCCTCACCCTCATGCGCGAGTTGCACGAGCGCGACTCCCGCGTCAAGGTACTGAGCTTCTCTCGCAACTTCGGCCATCAACTGGCTATCACCGCCGGGGCCGACTACGCCACGGGCGACGCGGTCATCGTCATCGACTCGGACCTACAAGACCCGCCGGAGACCATTCCGTTGCTCATCGCGGAGTGGCGGCAGGGCAGCGACGTCGTCTACGCCGTACGCGAACAGCGCGAGGGCGAAAGCTGGTTCAAGCTTACCACCGCCAAGTGGTTCTATCGCCTCATCCAGCGCATCACCTCGGTCCATATCCCTGCCGACACCGGTGACTTTCGGCTGATGGACCGCGCGGCGATGGACCAGATGCGCCAGATTCGCGAGCATCACCGCTTCATGCGCGGCCTGTCCGCCTGGGTTGGCTTCAAGCAGTCGCCGGTGTATTATGTGCGCCAGCCGCGCTACGCGGGCAGCACCAACTACCCGCTACGCAAGATGGTCAAGCTGGCCTGGGACGCTATCACCTCCTTCTCCTTCGTGCCGCTTCAGATGGCGACTTCCCTGGGCTTTTTCGTGGCCGGCCTGGCCCTGCTGGGCATCATCGTCAGCATCATCTCGCGCCTTTTTGGGCACGCCATCGTAGGCCAGGCAACCACCCTGATTAGCGTCCTATTCCTGGGGGGCGTCCAGCTCATCTTCCTCGGCATCATCGGCGAGTACCTGGGACGCATCTACGACGAGGTCAAGCAGCGGCCGCTCTACATCGTCTCGAAGGCGGAAGGCTTCGGCGGGCGCGACATCGAGCCAACTCCGCGCCCCCGCGCGTGACGGCCACGGTCCGGCCGGCCGGCCCCCTGTGGTGGGACCTGCTCGTTCATCTTCGCATCAACTTCCAGTTGATTCTGGCCCCCATCTTCTTGTGGGGCTTTCTCCTCGCAGGGGGCCTGTTGGGCTGGCGGCTGGTTGTCGGCTTCCTGGCCGTGCATATGGCCCTCTACGGTGGGATCACCGCCCTCAACTCCTACTACGACCGCGACGAAGGCCCGGTCGGCGGCCTATGGAGTCCGCCCCCCTGGCGCAAGGAATTGCTGCCTTTCGCCTGGGCGGTGCAACTGCTCGGCCTGCTGGCCATCGTGCCGCTGGGCCTGGGCATGGTTGTGACCTACGTTGCCATGATGGTCCTGTCCGTCGCCTACTCTCACCCGGCCATCCGCCTCAAGCGACGCCCCCTCGGCGCGCTGGCCGTCATTGCCGTCGGCCAGGGCGTGCTGGGCTTCCTCACCGGCTGGTTCAGCGCCACGCCCTCACCGGCCGGCCTGCTCAGCCTCGACATCGTCATTGCCATCGTCGGTATCACCCTGGCGACGGTCGGCCTGTACCCGCTGACCCATATCTATCAGGTGCGCGAGGATAGCGAGCGCGGCGACGTGACCTTCGCCGTACGCTGGGGGCCAGACAAAGCGTTTCGCTTCGCCCTGACAGCGTTTGGGCTAGCGCTGGTGTGCATCGGCTGGGTGCTGCTGCGCCGCTTCGGCTGGCCGACCGCCCTGATTGTCGCCGCCTTCTACGCCCTCGTCCTGGCCGACATCGAGCGCTGGCGGCGACGCTTTGACCCCGCTGCCGTGCGCGCCAACTACCGCCACGTCATGCGCCTGAGCTACATCACCGTCGCCGCCGCCTTCTCGACCTGGGTCCTCGGCATGTTGATTCGGCAGCCATGAACGTCTGCGGTCCCCAGGGCGACTGCGTCTCCGTCCTGCTGAACCTGCTCGTCATCGGCCTGTCCAACGGCGCGGTCATCGCCCTCAACGCCCTCGGCTTCACCCTGCTCTACGGCGTCATCCGCACCATCAACTTCGCCTACGGCGACGTGTTCGCCCTGGGTACGGTTGTCGTCAGCACCCTCGTCACGGCCATGAATATTGGCCCGGCCTCGCCGCTAACGGTGCAGATCGGCGGCCTGCTGCTGGTCATCGTCGTCGTGGTCGGCTTCGCCATCGCCCTCAACCTGGGCATCGAGGTTGCCGCCTTTCGCCCCTTCCGGGGCAAGTCGTACCTGGCTCCCCTCATCGCCTCCCTGGGCCTCTCCTTTGTCCTGTACCAGGCAGCCCTGGTGTGGCGCAAGCTGCTACCGAGCTGGATTCCCGGCGAGCACCGCAGCTTCCCCGGCGTGCCGGAAGTGCCGCGTGGCAGCATCCCGGAGCTACTCCCCACCACGAATCTCGCCCCCTGGCTGGGCCTCGGTGAGGGCATCACCCTGACCGTCAAGGACATGCTCATCGTCGCCGCCGCCGTCGCCGCCACGCTGCTGGTTAGCCTGTTCCTGGCCCGCTCGCGCACCGGTCGCGCCTTACGCGCCGTGGCCCAGGACCCGGCCCTGGCGGCCATGAGCGGCATCCCCCTCACCCGCACCGTGCAGACGGCCTTCGCCATCAGCGGCGCGCTGGCGGGCCTGTCAGCCTTCGCCTTCGTCCTGTACACCACGCACCCGTTTGGGCAACACGGCGCGCAGAGCGGCCTGCTCGCCTTCACGGCGGTCATCCTGGGCGGCGTGGGTAGCCCCATCGGCGCGCTGCTGGCCGGCCTGGTACTGGGCGTCTTCGCCGCCTTCAGCGACTACTACATCGCCGCCCAATGGACGCCGGTTCTGCTACAGGTGCTACTCATCGCCCTGCTCATCTTGCGCCCCACCGGATTGGCCGGCCGCGAGAGCGCCGACGACCTGAGCGCGCGCACCAGCCGCGACGCCATCGCCTTCCAGGGCCGGGGGCCGGCGCGGCGCGAGCGGTGGTTGGCGGCGGGGCTGCTGGCCGT
>JAHCIE010000134.1 GCA_026129385.1 Anaerolineae bacterium | reverse complement strand
TCGGGTAGTCCGGGCCGAGGTACTCCACCACGGCCGGCAGCGGGTTGACCAGCAGCGGCGTGGCGCGCGCGATGCACTCGATCACGGCGTTGTTGGCGCTGGCGTCGTACAACTCGACGAAGGCGATGTTCTCGGCCAGCAGCCGGTCGTAGGCGTCGTTGGGTAGATGCTGCACGTCGCGGGTATTCTCGGCGTAGCGCAGGTCAATCGTCAGCCCCTCCGCCTCGCGCTCGCGACGCAACAGCCCCTGTAGATAATCATCGGCGTTGGCGAAGAAGCGCGGCACGAGCCGCACCTTCTCGTAGCCCAGCGGGTTCTCGCGGGCGATGGGCAGGGCGTAGATGGCGTTGAGCTTGCGCAGCCACCACCCGATTTGGACAATCTGCTTGTGGGGGTTGTCGCGAAAACGCCGCATGTCGAAGCGCAGGTCGGGGATCTCGGTGGGATGGGTCAGCGCCGAGACCGGCAAGCCGGTCTGCTCGCGCAGCCAGCGCGCCTGATACTCGGACAGGGTGAACAGGCCGATGCAGTGCGGCAGGCTCGCCTGCCAGACTCCCTTGGCAAAGATGGCCTGGGGCGACTCCTGGGGGTGGAACCAGGCGGGCATGTTGGGTGGGTTATGGACCACCCCGACCCACGGCTGGCGGTAGGGAATAATGCCCTGCTCCTCGGTCGTCGCCAGGCCCTCGAACATGCCCTCCAGCCGCATCCGTTCCAGGACATGGGGCGGTCGTGGCGTGTCGATACGATGCCGCCAGGCAAAGTTGTTCTCGATGAAGCCGTCGAACAGCACGCCGCCCCGGTTGTGCAACGGCCGCAACGCCGCCATCGCATACGCCCAACCGCCGCGATGCGACGTGATAATCACGGCGTCGGCCAGGTTGAGCTTGCCGCCGGGATTGTCGGCCAGGTCCGCCAGAGGGGCGTGGCTCGCCTCGGCCGGCCGCGCCTGGTCGCCCGCCCGCGCCAGCCAGCTGCGCAGCGTGTCGCGGCGAAAGCGCAGCGTCGTGTCATCGGGGGCAGCGGCCAGCGCCTGCTCGTAGAGGTGCAGCGCGGCCTGGGCGCGCCCCTCGGCCAGGGCGATGCCCGCCAGCCGGATGTAGGCGGGCGTATAGCCAGGGTCGAGGGCCAGCGCATCCAGGTAGGCCTTGACCGCCGCCTCGGTCTTGCCCCGCGCCAGCCAGGCGTTCGCCAATTGGCCGCGCGCCTCGGCCGCCGCCCGGTCGCCCGTCGGTTCAGGCATCGCCGTGCGCTCCCGCAAAGCGCGCCACGCCCTCGCGCAGCCCGTCCGTCGTCGCCCCGTCCAGGATGCCGCCCGCCAGCAGCGGCGCAAGTTTGGCGCGGAAGGCGGGCCAGTTGGCGCGCGTCGTGGCGCGGCGGTACGTCACCCGCGCCGCGTCGTCCTCGCTACCGGCGATGAGATCGCCCAGCGTGGGGATGCTGGCCGCGCTGGATGGCTCGCCGTAGGCGTCGGCCAGCAGGCGCAACAGCAGCAGGCGATAGTGGGTATCCTCGAAGGGGCCGACCGCCGCCTGTAAGGCGCGGTAGGTCGACGCGACGTAGTTGAAGTGGACGAAGCCCTGCTCGTCGGGGCGGCGGCCGATGCGCGCGGCTGGGGTGTTGACCTGGGGCCAGCAGGTGATGTCGAAGCGGCGCAGTTGGCCTGCGTACCAGGCCTCCTGGCCGCGATGTTCCCAGGGTGTGAAGCGGCGCGCCCAATCTACGGCGAAGGCGATCTCCCACGCCGCCGTGACGTGGTGCAGCTCGCAGGCCGCGTACCAGGCGTCCCACGGCGGGCTGACGCCGTAGACGGCCAGCCCCCGCGCGACGCAGGTCGTGACGTGATCGAGCAGGAAACGCAGGTCGCCCGGCACGGGCATGAGCAGGGTATAGCCGTCCCGCGACGGTGGGGCCTGCGGCCGCCAGGTCATGTACCGCTTGCGCAGCAGGGGTGTCACACGTCCGCCTCTCCCGTCCGCGCGAGGACATCGCGCAGCGCGGCGCGCACCTGGGCCGAGCGAGCCGCCCGCAACCCCTCGCGGGCATTGGCCGCCGCCGCCCTGGCGTCGCCCGCCAGAAGGTAGCGTCGCGCCACGTCCAGGGCGTACACGGCGCACTGGTCGGACGCGCGGCGGGTCAGGTCGTCGGCGACGGCCGACGGCAGGTAGGCGTGGGACGCCTGTATCGAGCGGCGCGTGTCGGCCACCTGCCCGCCTGAGCGCAGCAGGCCGTGGGTCAGGGACAGCGGCCCCTGGAAGAAGCGCGCGAGGGGGCGCGGCTCGTACCACACCGGGTAGCGCGCCGCGATGCGCTTCCACATGTCCCAGTCGAAGGTGGAGCCGACACCCGTGGCGAAGCCGCCCAGTGTCTCGAACACGTCGCGGCGAATGGCGGCCGCCGCGAACTGCACGCGGCACGTCAGGGAAATACGGTCCAGCCAGCCATCGATGACGCCGGGCGTCGCTCGCTCCAGCCACGACTCCCACTGGACGACGCCCGCCTCGTCCACGCGCGCGTGGCGGCACAGCGCCATGCCCACGTCGGGCGCGATCTGGATGCCCGCCCGCAGCGCGGCGTAGAAGCCCGGCGCGACCCAGTCGTCGTCGTGGAGCAGGTGAATCCACCGCCCGCGCGCCCGGGCGACGCACACGTTGAAGATGTGGGGGTGGCCGACGTTGCGCGGTAGGGGGGTAAAGGTCACGCGCCCCGCGCCGACGCCCCCGACGATGGCGGCCAGCTCGGCCTGGGTGCGCGGATCGGCCCCGTCGTTGACGACCTCGATGTGCATCTCGTTGTCGGCCTGAGCGAGGACGCTGCGCAGGGCGCGCTCCAGGTAGGCGGTACGGTCGTAGGCGGTCAGCATCACCGACCAGAAGGGCCGCGCCGTGTCGGCAGGCAGCGGCGCGATGTGGGGAATGTTGAGGGTCACGACCTCGGTCGTTACGTCAGGCGGGTCGTCAGCGCGGATTATCCCCAGTTCGAGCAGTTGGCGGCTGTCGCGGTAGCGTTGCAGGTGGGCAGGGTCGTACAGGGTCAGGTCGTCGGTCGGCCAGGCCACGGGCGTACTCGGCGTACTGCATAACCGCCGAAGTGCTGGCCCCGCGCCACCTCCTGGCGCGTGAGCGGAAAGGCGGCCATGTATTTGAAATGGGCAGCGCGCGGCCTCGTTGGCGAATCTGCTCGGCGAGGCGGGCTCGTCCAATGCTGGCCGCCGATGAGGACCACTTCCTGGCTGTAGCGGAGCAGGGGGAACCTTGCTGAGGACATAGTTCCCCCTCGCGCCGAACACGCGCGGCGCACGCCGCCCACCAGCGTCGTCTGGTTGCGGTACGGCGCCCACTCGGCGTAGGCGGCGTGGTAGAACTGGCGGTCGAGAAAGTAGGGCACACCTGGCGCGGGTCTGTTGTGACTTGGGTAGCGCGGATGGGGCGGTCGGCATACATGTCCAGCAACACGCCGTCCATTGCCCTGCCTGCCCGCTCCAGCGCGGCGCACAGGGCGGGCAACGGCTGCGTCTCGCCGTCGGCGTAGACCAGCAACTCGTCCGGCGTCGACGATGAGGGTCAAGTGTCCAACCCGTGGGCGCGCAGGATAGGCTCGAACCAGCCCGCGCCGAAGTTGGCGCGGCTGAAAGGCCAGATTTGACGCCACACGGTCACGCCGGCTGCGCGGCTAGCAGGTCGGGCGTCGCGTCGGTCAGGCATTGTCCGACCAGAAAGTGCGCCACGCCCAGGCATGCGGTAGTAGTCGAGGAAGAAGGGCAACCGTGGGGCCTCGTTGCGGGCCACGACGCAGGCCAGGACATCGCCAGGAACGATGCCCACGGGGCGGTCATCGGGTTGAGCGGTACTCGCGGAAGGCGGGAGTCGAGGCCCTCAGCAGCGACCAGCGCGTTGACTAAGCCCTTGTGCAGCTCCAGCCGCGTTGGGGGCGACGGCCAGCCCCTGGCGGCATACCGCCGCCGCCTCAACTCGCCCGGCCCTGGTCCAGCAAGACGGCCGCCAGCTCGTGTGCGGCGGGCGCGTGGTCGAGCGATCGGCGGGGCGCGCCGCAGACTGGCGATGGCCTGGGCGGTACGCGCCGCCGCCACACCGCCCCAGTCGCACCTGAACCTCGGCGGAGGGTGGGATCATGGACGCCCCGGCGGCACGGTCCCAATGTACTCGCTAATAGGTGGGCGCGCCACAGGGGGTGGGCTGCCCCCGGCGCGTGTTCGGTCCAGGTGGCGCTTGAACAGGCGCACCAGGCCGCGCTGTGGGTCGGTGTGGCCGCGCGACAGATTGTCGTCGTGCTGGCGGTAGAACAGGGCGACCTCCGGCAGCACCACCTTCGTAACATCCTGCTCCCAGGCGCGGAAGAACCAGTCGGTGTCCTCGTTCTCCCACAGCGCGGCATCGAAGTTCCCGACGCGCTCGAATACCTGACGGCGGTAGACCGCGCTGCCGAGGTCGATGAACTGGTATGGCGTCGACGCCGCCCCGAACACGAGACCCGGTGCGGCCGGGTCCAGCCGCATCTGTTGTATCAACCCCTGCGCGATGTCTACCGCCGGGTGCGCCTTCAGATACGCGACGTGGCGGCGCAACATCCCCCGCGGCCACACGTCGTCGGCGTCGAGGAAGGCGACAATCTCGCCCCGCGCCATGCGGAGGCCGTGGTTGCGAGCCGCCGCCGGGCCTTGCCGCGTCTGCTGCTGGATGATCGCATCGCCCCCCAGCCCGGCCAGGAGGCGCGGCGTGCCGTCGGTCGAGCCGTCATCGACGACGATAACCTCCAGCGGCGCGTAGGCCTGGGCGCGGACGCTCGCCAGCGCGTCGGCCAGGAAGCGCTCACCATTGTGCACTGGGAGGACAACGCTGACCCGGGGCCAGTCTGTGGGCGCGGTCACGGCAGGCTCTCCAGGAGGGTCGTGATGGCGCGGGGGATCTGCTCAGTAGCCGTACCCAGGTGGAGGGTGTAGGCGGGCACACGCCGCACCAGCCGCGACAGCAGGTGGAAGGCCGGCTGGCCCGTGCCCGACAGTTGCAGCAGGGTACTGGGTGCGATGAGGCGGAAGGCGGTCATGGGCGCGGCCGGCTCCAGCCAGGTGTCCGCCTGCCCCGTGACGTGGGGCAGAAGAATCGCCTTGAGAGGGAAGCCAGCCGTGACGCGATCGGGGAACTGCTCCTGGAAGTAGAACATCGGCTTCTCGTCGGCCAGTCGGTCGCCGTTGGCGAGCCAGGGCCGAATTCCTGGATAGCGGTTCAGCTCCACCTCGGCGCGCAGCTTCGACGTGTTGTACAGGCTGTAGGCGTAGGGCGCGGGGTCCAGTGTCACCAGGCTGTAGTCGTCGCCCGCGAAGGCCAGGCGCGCCAGGCCGCAGGTCAGGCACGTCGACGACTTGCCTGCCCCGCCCGCCCCGGCCACCAGAGCGCCACCCGACGCCAGGCCCACCGCGCCGGCGTGGACAAAGTGCAGCCCGCGACTCGCTGCCCACCAGTTGAGAATGTTCTGCAGCGGGTAGCCTCGCTCGTAGTAGGGCAGCGCGTCCGCGTCGTTGACCCAGTATACCGCCGCGCCGCGCTCAGTATCCAGTGCGCTCAGGATATCCGGCCCCAGGTGGAAGGTGGTGCGGATGTGGGGCGAGTCGTAGCCCTTGATCTCGTGGCGGCCATCGAGCCGCTCGAACCAGCGCAGCCGCAGCAGGTCCACCAGGTCGCGCACCAACAGCGGCAGCCCCGTCCCCGTCGAGACGCTGTCCCAGAGATTCACTGTCAGCGCGGGCGGGTCGGTGGGCGCGACTGCCAGGTGAGCCAGGGCGCGGGTCAACGGCGCAACCAGGGCTGGACCAGCGAAGCGCAGCCGCACCGGATAGCCGCCGATGTTATACGTATGCTCCTCTATACGACCCACCGCCTGCGCCGCGCGGCGAAAGCCGGTGGTGAGGGCGTCGAAGTAGGCGCGACGGTCGGCGTCGAGATATGTGGCCTGCTGGTCGCTGAGGTCGTCTGAGTTCACTTGGCCCCTACAACGCGGCTGGTGCGGCATCCCCCTGGGCGACTCACCCGCGTCGCCGGTCGAGCCGGGCCTTCAGCAGGCGCGCATATTCCGGCGCGGCGTTCCGCGCGGCCAGCCCCGTGTTAGCTGCGTGGAGCCGCCGCCGCGCCACGACCTGCGGCAACATCACCGCGCGCATCCCCAGGTCCACGGCGCGCACGTACCACTCGGCCCACTCAGCCACGCGCCAACCCCGCTCGAATGCCCCGACGCGCTCGAAAGCAGCCCGGCGGATGAGCAGCGCCGACGGTAGCAGGCCGGGCTGTGGGTGGTCGGGGCAGTGCAGGCGCGCCCTCGAGGCGGTGTCCAGGTCAGGGCTAAAGAACTGCTGTACGTGGCCGAACACGATGTCCAGGGTTGGGTCGGCGTCGAGCGCGCTCACCTGCCACGCCAGCTTCTCGCTCACCCACACGTCATCCTGGTCGAGGAAGGCCAACAGATCGCCCGACGCTTCGGCGACGCCCCGGTTGCGGGCCGCCCCCGCCCCCTGGTTGGCCTGGTAGAGCAGGCGGGCCTGGGAAGTCGCCTGCCGCGCCACGTCGCCACTGGCATCCGTGGAGCCGTCGTCCACGACGATCATCTCGATGGGGCGATATGTCTGGGCCTGCACGCTCGCCAGCGCCTCGGCCAGATAGGCCGCGCCGTTGTACACGGGCAGGACGACACTAACCAGAGGCGTGTCACTCATGGGCCGCATCTGGCGTGGGGCGAAGGCGCGCCTCGTCGAAGTCGGCCAGTGCGGGCAGGCGACGGCCGAGAGTCCCCGCCGCCCGCCGGCGGTCCAGGGAACGCTTGAGGACGGCGGCCAGGCCATAGCCCGCTACATCGGCCTGTCGCGTCATATTGTCCGCGTGCACCCGGTAGAGCAACGTCACCGCCGCCATCACCACCATCCTCACCCCCTGCTCCCGGGCGCGCAGGAACCAGTCATGGTCCTCGCTGAAGCGCAGCCCGGCATCGAAGCCGCCGACGCGCTCAAACACGGCGCGGCGAAAGACGCCGCTACCCAGGTGCACGTCGATGACTGGCTCCGTCGCGGGCAGAGGCACACCAGGCACGCCGAAGGCCTGCACCCGCCCCAGCGCCACCTCCAGTGACGGGTCGGCCAGGAGCCGCGCCACCTGGCCCGCCAGCTTGCCAGCCGGCCACAGGTCGTCAGCGTCCAGGAAGGCGATGAGGTCGCCGCGCGCCGAGGCCAGGCCGAGGTTACGCGCAGCGGCCGGCCCCTGGTTCGCCTGGCTTAGCAGGCGAATACCCTCGGTCTGCATGGCGATGCCAGCCGAGTCGTCCGTCGATCCATCATCGATAACGAGGGTCTCGAGCGCGGGATATGCCTGGGCGTGAATACTCGCCAGCGCCTCGCTAAGAAAGGCCGCGCCGTTGTAGACGGGCACGATGACGCTGACGAGCGGCGGGGCAGCCATGAGGGATGCTCTCCAGACCCGGCTCTAATAGCCTCGGAGGCCGTCAGGGTCTGGCCGCCACGTCACAACCCGGTTCCTTTGGCGTTAGGCCAGCCCGCCTCATCGACATCGTGGATGGGGTCCAGCAGCAGCAGGTCTTCCATGTCGGTGTAGCGGCCCAGGGTGGGGGGCTGCCACGCGCCGCTGGCCTCGATGCTCACAGGCGCGGTGGTCGGTGGGGCGTCGATGGGCACGATAAGGCCTTCGGCGAGCAGTTCAGCTGCGAAGGCCTGCACGCCTGGCTCGATCTCGGCGGCGGGTCGGCCATAGTGGGCCGCCACGGCCACCACGATAGCATCCAGCGGCGTGCCCTGTTCAATCAGACTCCAGATGGCCGCGCCCGATCGGTCGACGCTGTAGTAAACCCCCGTGCCGAGGTGAACGATGACGGCCTCGCCATCGATAATCTCACTCACAACATTTGGCGCATTGCTGCGGTACGCTGAGGACGACATCCAGGAAGCACCTCCAGGAAGAGAGGACGCCAGTAACAGCGGCGAAACGTGCGAACCATTATATGGAAAACCCGAACTCCGGCAAAACCGGCGAGATGGCGCTTGAGGCCGCAACCAGCG
>JAHCIE010000133.1 GCA_026129385.1 Anaerolineae bacterium | reverse complement strand
CAAGCGGCGTGCGCAGCTCATGGGCAATGTCGGCTATCCATTGCTGGCGCATGCGCTGCGCCGCTTCCAGCGCTTGTGCCAGGTGATTGAAATCGACCGCCAGTTGCGCCAGCTCGTCATGCCCGCTGACCGGGATGCGCACAGCATAGTCGCCTTGCGCGAGGGCGGCTGCGCCGTCACTGAGCGCATGTAGGCGCCGGGAGAGCCAGTGCGCGATCAGGGCCGCGTTGAGCAGCACCGCAGCGAGCAACCCCAGGGCGATGGCGGCAAACCTGCGATTCTGCTGTGTGAGGAAAATCTGCTCCAGTGAGGTCACGACCTGCAGGCGCGGCACATAACCCAGATAGCCCACGATCTGCTCCCCCACCTTGATGGGCCTCAGCACCGCGAGGCCGGCACGCTCGGCCGGACCGAGTAGGACATCCCGACGGGCATCCAGCAGGAGCAGGCGGGGATCGATGGTCAACGGTGGCCGGCCGCCTTCCCTGTTGCCTGGCACGACGGGTGGCCGCGGCCGGGCAACCCCGTCCTTCGCTTCTTCCGGACCGCGCCGCGGCATACGCCCCACGCCCAGTACCTCGCGCACCAGGTCATGCCATTGTTGCCGGTCCTCGCTGATCCAGCGCCAGTCTCCATGCCGGCGGTAACCGTCGGCCAGCCGCGTCACCAGGGGAGACAGCCGCGCTTCGTCCGCCCGGTTCAGGTAATCCACCAGCCCCTGGTCAAAACTCCAGCCATAGATCGCATAGGCCACCATGACCAGCACGACATTGGCCCCGGCTATCGCCATGAACAGCTTGACGCGCAACGAATCCAGGCGCTGCATCATGGCGCCGAAAAAGGACTGGCCGAACGAAAAAAACGGGCGGAAATCACTCATGAACTGAGTCTAACGCCAAATTTGGCAAGCTTTGTGGAAACGAATGGATACGCTCTCACGCACATTCTTGCGCATTGTTTCCTTAGTTGACAGGCATGCTGGATCCGTTTCCACATCGAGGACGCAAGTCACATGAGCACGGATCGCGAAGAGCCCCCCCGCCGCCGGACCCTGTTGAAGCTGGGCGCCGCCGCGGCCGGCATCGCCGCGCTGGGCGGCGGCACCTGGTACGCCTGGAAAACCTGGGGCGGCGGGCGAAATGACGGGCAATCCTACATCAGTGCCGCAGTGTTGCGCGGAGACATCGAAGACCTGGTGGCCGCCACCGGATCACTACAGCCACTCGATTACGTCGACGTCGGCGCCCAGGTGTCAGGCCAACTGCGCAAGCTGTACATCGAAGTTGGCAGCGAGGTACAGGAGGGGGATCTGCTGGCTGAAATCGATGCTGAAACCTCAACGGCCAGAGTCGACGCAAGCCGCGCCCAACTGCGATCCCAGCAGGCGCAGCTGACCGAGCGCGAGGTCAATCTAGCGAAAGCCGAGAGGGATCTGCAGCGCCAGAAAAACCTGATGATCGAAGAGGCCACGACAGCGGAGGCGATGCAAAACGCCGAGACCGCGGTACAGACGGCGCGCGCGCAGATCAATTCGCTGAAAGCGCAGATGGAGCAACTGCAGGCCAGTACCCGCGTGGACGAAGCCAACCTCAAATTCACCCGCATCTATGCCCCTCTGACCGGCACGGTGGTCAGTATCACTGCGCGCCAGGGCCAAACGCTGAATGCCAATCAGTCGGCCCCCACCCTGATGCGCGTGGCCGATCTCTCCACCATGACGGTGCAAACCCAGGTCTCCGAAGCCGACGTAAGCAGGCTCGCCGTGGACATGCCCGTCTACTTCACCACGCTGGGCGGACAGGGGCGGCGCTGGCACGGCCAGTTGAGGAAAATCGAACCCACGCCCACCGTGACCAACAACGTGGTGCTCTACAACGCCTTGTTCGACGTCCCCAACGCCAATCGCAGCCTGATGACACAGATGACCGTCCAGGTGTTCTTCGTGGTCGCCGAAGCCCGGGACGTGCTGACAGTACCGATGTCCGCCCTCACCCTGCAGCGCGGCCGGGGAAACCGTGCCCGCGCAGACAAGGCAGGCTCGGGGCAGGATGCCGGCACGGCAGCCGCTGGCGAAACCAAGCCCCCCGCCGTCGCGCCGTTACCACCCGATTCGCAAGCCGCGCCCGCCGGACACCCCGTGCAGGCCACCGGGCGCGCCACCAAGGACCGCGAGAAAGAAAAACCGCGCTCCCACGAGGCCTCACCGCGGCGATCACCGGACGAGCGTCAGCGCCAGCCCGCGCAGACCTCGGAATCCGGCCGCCCTGCCGCGGAAGGAGGGCGTCCGCGTTTTAACCGCGAAGCCTTTCAGAAAATGTCGCCGGAGGAACGTCAGCGTCTGCGCGAACGCATGCAGGCCGAGCGCAGGGCGTCCGCCAAAACGCCGCTTTCGCCACGTTCCGGCAAGCCTGATATCAATGCCCGGAACAGCATGTCACAGGGTACGCGCAGCGCACCGGCCGCCACCGAAGTGGCCGCACGGCCCCCGCGGCCGCCCCGCAAAGCCACGGTGAAGGTCATCGCCGACAATGGCAGCGTGCAGGAACGCGAGGTGACGGTCGGCATCAGCAACCGCATTCACGCCGAAATCCTGTCAGGCCTCGCAGAAGGCGAACGCGTGGTCGCCGGCATCCGGCAGCCGGCACGCCCAAGCACCCCGCCCCAACAGCAGCGCAACCTGGGCCCGATGGGCTTCGGCACTCCGGGCGGAATGCCGAAAGGACGATAACGATCATGGATGCGCATGCCCTTCTGCCGCCGGCATCCACGCTGGATGCTTCGCACGCCACTGGAATCACGACCGCCACTCACGCGGATACCGTCCCACTGATTGAATTGAAGGGCATCACCAAGACTTACCGCAACGGCGATCTGTCGGTGGAAGTGCTGCACGGCATCGATCTCGCCATTTACCCGGGCGAGATGATCGCCATCATGGGTGCCTCCGGGTCTGGAAAATCCACGCTGATGAACATCCTCGGCTGCCTGGACCGCCCCACCAGCGGCAGCTACCGCTTCATGGGCCGCGACGTATCCGCCCTGAACCGCGACGAGCTGGCAGGGTTGCGCCGTGAGGCTTTCGGTTTCGTATTCCAAAGCTACAACCTGATCGCCAGTGCGACTGCGGCCGAAAATGTCGAGGTGCCCGCCATGTACGCCGGGCTGTCGCCCGTCGAGCGCCGGCAGCGCGCCACCGAATTGCTGGCAACCCTAGGCCTGGCCGACCGCGGGCATCACCGTCCCAACCAGTTGTCGGGCGGACAGCAGCAGCGGGTATCCATCGCGCGAGCCCTGATGAACGGGGGCCGGATCATTCTGGCAGATGAACCCACCGGTGCGCTGGACAGCAAGAGCGGCGCCGACGTCATGGCCCTGCTCAAGGATCTCTCGACAAAAGGCCACACCGTCATACTCATCACCCACGCGGCGGAAGTGGCGCAGCAAGCTAGGCGCATCGTAGAAATCAGGGACGGCCACATTCTCCGCGACTCCGGCTCCGCTGCGAAGAAAATGGAAAACGCAGTCGCGCCAGCCTCCTCGCCCCGTGGACACAATTCGCCGCTGTGGGATGCGCTGGAAGCGGCAAAAACCGCACTAAGGGGACTGCGAGCCAATGTTTTCCGGGCCATCCTGACGCTGCTAGGCATCGTCATCGGCGTGGCTTCGGTGATCGCCATGTTGGCCATAGGCGACGGCGCCAAACAGGCCGTGATAGACCGCATCAGTGCCATGGGCTCCAACCTGCTGCTGGTACGGCCCGGTGCGCCCAACCAGCGAGGCTTCCGCAACACCGCGACCCTGGTGCTGGCCGACGTCAAAGCCATTGGCCGCGACGTGCCCAACGTACTTGCCGCGGTGCCCGAGCAGGAAAGTAGCGTAACGCTGCGTTACACGGAGTACGACCACTCCACGTCGGTCATCGGCACTTCGTGGAACTACCCCCAGGCCCGCCGCTGGTGGCCGGCAAAAGGCACGTTCTTCACCGAAGAGGACGAGGAAAACTACGGCACGGTGGCCGTTCTGGGGCAGACAGTGGCCAATGCCCTGTTTCCCGGGGGGGCCAATCCGCTGGGCCAGTACGTCCTAGTCAACAACCTGATCTTCCAGGTGGTCGGCGTTATGGGCCCTCGTGGCGCTTCACCCAACGGGCAGGACCAGGACGATGTAGTGCTGGTGCCCTACCAGACCAGCCAGCTACGCTTGTCGGGCCAACGCTTCCTGCGCAACGTCACGGTGGCAGTGCAGGACGTGGAGCGCATCGATGAAACGCAAGCCGCAGTCGAGTCCCTGCTGGCCGAACGCCATGGCAAGATCGATTTCCAGATCAGGAACATGGCTTCCATCATGGAGACAGCCAGTGAAGCACAGGAAACGATGACCATACTGCTCGGATCCATCGCCGCGATTTCATTACTGGTGGGCGGCATAGGCGTGATGAACATCATGCTGGTCAGCGTCACGGAGCGCACGCGTGAGATTGGCCTGCGCAAGGCCGTCGGCGCGCGCAAGAGCGACATCATGTCGCAGTTCTTGGTGGAGGCCACCTTCCTGAGCGTCCTCGGCGGTCTATTCGGTGTCGGACTGGCCTTTGTGCTGGCCCAGGTCGTGTCGCGTGTCAATCTCGGCACATTGACTCTGTCGCCGATGATCGGCCTCGACTCGGTCCTGCTGGCGACCGTGTTCTCGGTCGGCGTCGGGTTGTTCTTCGGCGCCTATCCAGCCAACCGCGCTGCCAGCCTCAACCCCATCGAGGCCCTGCGCTACGAGTAGGCGCAGGTCTCGCTGCCCGACGCGCCGGGCTACAGCCGCGGCGCGACCCGTGGCAGGCCCTGGGGGCTGAAAAGCCAGCCCCCAGGGCTTCGCCCTTCTTGCACCGCAGCCTGGCCAGGTGCGCCTCCCTCATCCATTTCTTGCCACCCTGCGTATACTTTCAGAGGCGGGTTGCATCCTGCCCGTATCTCGCGTACACTCTACGCCTGCATCTCGCCGCGCCTACGCCCTATGGCTGTCTAGAGGAGTGACCGCATGCCCCGGCTACGCGCTCTCTGGCTGATGCCCCTTATTGCCCTCGCCACACTGCTCGCTTTGGCGCGGCCGGCCGCTGCCGACGAAGTTAACGACTCAGCGCCGCCGGTCGTCGCGCCCGCCCGCGCCCTCCCCACCCGCCATCACATCGGCCAGCTCAAGCACTCGGTTCAGACCCTCAATAACTGCGGTCCAGCCGCCATCGTGTCGGCGCTGAGCTACTGGGGCTTTGACGTGTCCCAGGAGACGGCGCGGCGTGCCCTACGCCCCTACGCCGAGAGTCGCGGCATGTCGCAGACTGTCATCCCCTACTACGTCGGCGAGTTTGGCCTCAACGCCAAGGTGCGCATCGACGGCAATCGCGATGTCATCAAGACCCTGGTCGCCAATGACGTGCCCGTAATCGTCCTACAATGGATTCGGGAGAACTGGCGTCTCGGCCACTTCCGCGTCGTGCAGGGCTATGACGACACTCTGGGCGTCTTCTACGTCAACGACTCCCTCCTCGGCCCCAACCTCGCCATCCCTTACGACAGCTTCGACGCCCGCTGGGACTACAACTGGTCGCGCTATATCCCCATCTATGACCCCAGCCAGATTCCCACTGTCGCCGCCATCCTCGGCCCCGACTGGGACGACAAGGGCATGTTCGCCCGCCGCCTCCCCGACCTGAAAGCCCAGGTCAAGGCCGACCCCAACGACTGGCAGACGTGGGGCCGCCTGGTCGAAGCCCTCATCGGGGCGGAACGCTTCCAGGAAGCCCTCGACACCCACGACTACTACACCGCGCGGCGGGGTAGCACGCCTGTCTCGACCCAGAGCAACGCGGGCGGCGCGGCCCCCTTCCAGTCCGCCTCGTCCCAAAGCACGACCCGCATGCGGATCCTCAACAAACTGGAGCGGTATGAGGAAGCCCTGGCCGCCAGCGACGATGCCCTGGCGCGCGGCGTCGCGTCCAGCAGCGGCGCCTGGGGCAGCGCCTCGCTGTGGCTTCAGCGCGGCGACGCCCTGCGCGGCCTGGGCCGCGTCACTGAAGCACGCGCCGCCTACCAGCGCGCCGTCGCTATGGACGGCCCCTACACTGAGGCTGGCGACCGTCTGGCGTCACTGTCCTAGCCTACTCGCCACCGGACATACGCCGAGGCGCACCCTGGTGGGTGCGCCTCGCTGCTTTGCCGTCGTCGCGCGCCCCTTGCTACCCGCCCGCCATAAACGGAGGTATACTTTGGGCGCAACGCGGCGCGTCAGACAGTCAGCCTTCGGCGAATGCATCGGGGAAACGTGAGAGTTGTATGCCTCACTTCAAGTCGGCGCGTTCCTATATCTATCTATCCATCGGCGCGGCGATCATCACCATCGGCATGAAGTTCGGCGCGTACATGATCACCGGCTCGGTCGGTCTGTTGTCGGACGCCATCGAGGGCCTGGTCAACCTGTTCGCCGCGCTGTTCGCCTTCTGGGCGCTCACTATCGCCGAGCGCCCCCCCGACGAGGAGCACGCCTACGGCCACTCCAAAGTCGAGTATTTCGCCAGCGGCCTCGAGGGCGCGCTGATTCTGGTCGCCGCGGCCAGTATCGCCTGGACTGCCATCCAGAGGCTGAGGGACCCGCAACCCCTTGAGTCCCTCGGTATTGGTCTGCTCATCGCCGCCGCCGCCGCCGCCATCAACGGCGTCGTGGCCCTCATCCTGATCCGGGCGGGCAAGACCATGCGCTCCCCCGCCCTCAACGCCGACGGCCACCACCTGCTGACCGACGTATGGACGACGGGTGGCGTAATCATCGGCTTGCTGCTAGTACAGATCACGGGCGCGCAGTGGCTCGACCCCGTCATCGCCCTCATCGTGGCCGCCAACATCGTCTGGACTGCTGTCAAGCTACTGCGCAGCACCGGCCTGGGCCTCATCGACAGCGCCCTGCCGGCCGAGGACCAGCAAGCCATCAGCGCCATCCTGGAAAAGTATCGCCGCCGGGGTATCGCGTTCCATGCCCTGCGTACCCGCATGGCCGGCGCGCGACGCTTTATGTCGATTCATATCCTTGTCCCCGGCATGTGGACAGTCACCCGCGCCCATACCCTGGCGGATGAACTAGAGACGGAGATTCGAACCGCGCTCCCCGGCGCCACCGTCTTCACCCATATCGAACCGCTGGAAGACCCCATATCGTGGGACGATCAAGGGCTGGACGGCGCGCCGCGCGCCGCAGTTGGGGGTTCGGCTGTCGTCGCTGCGAAGGGGAATGAACGTCAGGCAGGGTGAAGCGTAGAAGGTGAGGCGTGAAACGCGCCACGCACACGACAGCTCACGTTGTACGTTGCACGCCTCACGTCTCGTCGTCGCCAATGATGGTGAAATCGCGCGGCGGGCGCGATGGTGTGGCGAGAGTCCCAGCTGGCAAGCCAGGATAGGACCACGTCTGCCCCTGTTGATTGGGCAAGCCCGGCGCGACCACGATGATCGACGGCTGCTGAGGAGGATGCGGGGCCGTCGGCGCGAGGGCAGTAGGCGGCGCGGCGGGCGGCGCGGTGCGCTGGCCCTGACGCACGGCGTACAGCAAGAGCAAGCTCACCGGCAGGCTTGCGCCTACCCCGCATAGTACCCCCACCACCACAGCCATCGCCTCCGTCTGCATCCGATAGGCGACCGTCACGCCTAGCCCCACGGCAAAGGCCGCCAGGCACGCCCCGACCAGGACTCGCAAACTGCCCATTGACGTCACCTCACACCGGTTGCGCGCCGCAGTACGCCACCCCTAACCATTGACGACACGGCGAACACGCTCGGCCACCGAACGCCAGCCTGTCGCCCACACTGCCCCAACGGGACGCGGTGGCGATGCGGACGCCACCCCCGTGCCCTCGTTGAGGCGTCGCACCAGTTGCTCGATGTCGGCGGGTGCGATGTATGCCGCCTGAAGGCGATGCGGGACGCCATGCGCGACCACCAGGAAATCGCCGCGCCCGGCGAGGCGTTCCGCTCCGCTGCCGGCCAGGCCCGTCGCCACGCGGGCATCGTCGGCCGAGGCCACCGCACCCACTACCCGCACCGGAA
>JAHCIE010000132.1 GCA_026129385.1 Anaerolineae bacterium | reverse complement strand
CTGCCATGCTAAAGCATCTCGATATTGGCTTCGTGGGCAGCGGCCAGATGGCCGAGGCGATGATCAAGGGCCTGCTCGATCGCGACATGGTTGCCGCTGACCGCGTCCGCGCCAGTGGACCCCGCGCCGAGCGCGCCGCCTATCTGCGTGAGCGGTACGGCATCCAGGCTATGACGGATAACCTGGCCGCTGTCGACGGCGCGGATGCGGTCGTATTGAGTGTCAAGCCCCAGCTATTGCCCCATGTCGAGCCGGAGTTGCGGGGCGCGATTCGCCCCGACGCCCTGCTGCTGAGCATCATTGCCGGGGCACGGCTGCGCAGTATTGGCCACGGCCTGGGCCATGAGGCGCTAGTACGCGCCATGCCAAATACGCCTGCTCGCATCGGCGAGGGGATGACAGTCTGGACGGCTACTCACGAGGTCACACCGGCCCAGCGGGAGCAGGCGCGGGTCATCCTCGGCGCGTTGGGCGAGGAACTGTTTGTGGAGGACGAGGGCTACCTGGACATGGCGACGGCCCTGTCGGGCACTGGCCCGGCCTATATCTTCCTGGTCATGGAGGCGCTCATCGACGCGGGGGTGCACATGGGCTTTTCGCGCCATGTGGCGCAGCGATTGGTTTTGCAGACGATGCGCGGGTCGGTGGACTTTGCCCGCGCCAGCGGCCAGCACCCGGCGGAATTGCGCAACCAGGTGACGTCGCCGGGCGGTACGTCGGCCGAGGCCATCTACCACCTGGAGAAGGGGGGCCTGCGGACGGTGCTATCGCGGGCGGTCTGGGCGGCTTATCAGAAGTCGAAGTACCTGGGTGACCTGAGCGAGGAGCGCGCGAATAATCATGGTGCGTTTGCCAGGGAAGGGGAGGACTGAGGATGTGCAATCTCATCAACAATCTGTTTTACCTGTGCTTCATCCTCCTCCTGATTCGCGCCCTGATGTCCTGGATCAACCCCGATCCCTACAATCCGATCGTGCGCACGATTAACATGTTGACGGAGCCGGTGCTGGCTCCGTTCCGCCGTGTGATTCCGCCCATCGGTATGCTCGACATCAGCTTCATCGTAGCGATTCTGGCTCTGCAACTGTTCGAGACGTTCCTGGTTTCAATCCTCCGTCAGTCGGGGCTGTGCTTCTGAAGGTCGTTGCTGTGGCGGGGGGTAGCCGCTTTGCGGTGCGGGTGCAGCCGCGCGCCAGCCGATCCGAGATTGTAGGGGTCCAGGACGCTGCGCTGCGTGTGCGTCTGACCGCGCCACCGGTCGATGGGCAGGCCAACGTGGCCCTCGTGGCGCTGCTCGCCCAACGGCTGGACGTGCGCAAGGCGGATGTGACGATTGTGGCGGGGCAGACGGGACGCGGCAAGTGGGTGGAGGTGGTGGGTCTGACGCCGGAGGAAGTGGTCAGGCGTCTGGGGGTGGGGTAGCAGCCTCGTCCCCTGGCGGCGGAGGGTCCTCCCAGCGGAAGACGTAGCCCTGGCCGCGTACGGTGTGGAGGAAATGGGGGCGGCGAGGGAGCGGTTCTATGCGCCGCCGCAGCCAGTGCATGTGCACTTCGAGGGTGCGGGTATCGTCGGCGAAGTCGGTGTGCCACACTTTCTGCATTAGTTCGGCGCGGCTCATGACCGTGTTGGCGTGCAGCATGAGGGTCCACAGCAGCAGCGCCTCTTTGGGCCGAAGGCGTTGCACCTGCTCATCGATTTTTACCGTGGCGGTGTCGCGGTTTACCGTGATAGGCCCGATGGTCAGAATGGGCGGTGGGGTAGCCTTGCGGCGCGATCTGGGCATGGTGTGCGACCCTAAACGCCGGCGACGAGAATACGGCCACAATTGTTGCATAGGGCGATCTCGCCCAGGCGTGCGCGGTCAATATTGGCGATGGGTAATGCAACCTGGCATCCCTCACAGCGGCCTCGGTTGATGGCCGCGACGGCCCGCCCCCCCTTCTTTCGCCGCAAATCGTCGTAATCTGCGAGGACGTCGCTGGGCAGGGTTGCGCGCAAGTCGGCGATGGCGGTTTCGACCTCGCCCAACTCGACCTCGACCGCCCGCTGCTGCTGCTGCAACCCGGCTAGATGGGTCGCCCAGCGTTGCTCAATGGCCGCCAGCTTGTCGGCCGCGCTGCGTTGTTCCGCCTGGGCCGTCTCGAGGGCGATCATGGTCTCGATCATGCGGTCGTCGAGGGTCGAGAGCCGTCGGCGCAGCGACTGGATCTCGCTCTCGATGCTGGTCATTTCTTTGACGTTCGATACCTTACCACCGTATAGCCGTTGCTCTTCGCTGGCGATCTTGGTGTTGAGGGATTGGCGCTCGAAGTCCGCATCGCGCAGGTTGCTCTGTAGGGCCTCCACCTGGCGCAAGGTGGAGGCAGCCGTCGCGCGGGAGTTGAGAACCGACGCCGGTTCGATCACGGCGGCCTCGATATCGCGCTTGCGGCGGCGCAGCGCGTCCAGGCGCAGATCACGCTGCTGGAGCCGATACAGCGTCTCGACGACACTCATAGAGCCTCTTGGGGGCAGAGTAGTTTGATTCTACACCAGGTTGACGACGGCGACAAAAGCGGACTTTTCGATGCAGGACCTATGGAAAACGCCATCATCATTCCCACTTATAACGAAGCCGAGAACTTGCCGCCGCTGGTTGCGGCTATTCTTAGGCTCCCGGCCGACCTGACCGTCATCATAGTCGATGACAACTCCCCCGATGGTAGCGGCATGATAGCCGATGGGCTGGCTGAGCGTAGCCCGCGTGTCCTTGCCCACCATCGGGCCGGCAAGCTCGGCCTGGGCAGCGCCTACCGCGCCGGCTTCGATATCGCCCTGCGGGGTGGAGCGAGGCGCATTCTGACGATGGATGCTGACTTCTCCCACCACCCATGCTACATCCCGCACTTGTTGGCTCTGTCGTGCCGGGCGGATATCGTCGTTGGGTCGCGCTATGTGCCGGGCGGGGGTACGCTCCATTGGGGGCCGCAGCGCCAGGCGTTGAGTCGCATCGCCAACGGCGTCGCGCGGCTAGCCCTGAGCTTGCCCGCGAACGATTGCACGGCCGGCTTCCGCTGCTACCGCCGTGGGGTTCTGGAGCAGGTCGATCTGGATGCTATCCGCTCGAATGGGTACTCGTATCTGGTCGAGATGCTGTACCGCGCCGCGCGGCTGGGCTGCCGCATCGCGGAGACGCCCATCCTGTTTGAGGATCGCCGTCACGGGCAGTCGAAGATCTCGCGGCAGGAGATTCTCCGCGCGATGGCGACTGTCGGGAGATTGTCGAGCGAGCGACTTGTGGGCCGAGGCTGGGGTCCAGACTGAGTGGGGCGACGGGTACGATGGTCGGTCGGGGCCGGGGCGAAGGGCGACGGGGTGGTGTGAGCCACCCCGTCGCTGTAGGAAGGGCTATCGCGATGGCCGCCTGGGACGCAGGCGGCTAGCCTTAGCGGCCAGCCACTGCTGCCAGAGGGCACGTTGCGCTCGTAGCCAGCTGTCGGTGAGGGCCGGGTCTTGCTCGACGGCGCTGCCCGATGCGCTGAAGTGGCGGCGGACGTAGACGTCGGCGATGCGAGTGATGTCGCCCTGGGTATCGGGCACGGCCTGGCCCATGCTACGCGCGACCTCGTGGGGTGTGTTCGACGCGCTGATGGGGACGCCCAACATGCGACCAAAGCGGAGTAGCTGCTCCCACACGCTATCTACCAGGCCTAGCCCGCGCAAGTCCTTGTTCCAGATGATCCAGAAGGCGCTAATGGCAATGCCCGCCAGGACGATGATGAGCACTGGGACGAAGAGCAGCCGGGGTAGCAGCCTGACTGCGTCGGATACAAGGCCCGGGTTGCCGCTACTGCGGTCGATGCGGTCGGCCAGCATCTCATCATCGGGCGGTAGATTCATTGCACGCTCGACGGCATCGCGGTCGGAGCGATCCTTGAGGCCGCCCAGGCTGGGGTCGTCTGGGTTGATCGTGCTAGGGTCCTCCACGCGCTGTACTTGTGGGTCAGCGGCGGTCGGCTCGAACTCGATCCAGCCGTAGTCGGGGAAGAAGACCTCCGGCCAGGAGTGGGCGTTGTACTCATGGATGCGAGTTACGCCTAGCTCGGGCATATACTCGCCCCGCGCGTAGCCGGCGGCCAGCCGGGTCGGGATGCCGACGCTGCGGGCCATCACATTGAAAGCTGAGGCATAATAGTCGCAGTAGCCTTCCTTTGCCTCGAAGATGAACCAATCTACCAGATCGCGGCCTGGTGGGGGGGTGGGGATGGACTCGTTATAGGGAATCTTGCGGAGATAGGCCTCAATGGCCGTGGCTTTCTCGAAGGGCGTGGCGTAGGGTGCGGTGATTTGCTTAGCCAGGTCCAGCACTCGGCCCGATGCCGTGTCAGGAAGTTGGAGGTATTTGTCGCGTACCCACTTAGGGTAGTCAACGCTGGCCTCGCGCAATTGCCGGGTGGAGGCGATGGACTGGGCTGAGGTGACGCTGAAGGTGTCGCCGGGCCGCCAGACGCGGTTGGCGTTGATGAGCGATACGTCCAGGGGCATGACGGGCCGCTCGTTGGGAATCTCCACCAGTTCGGTGGGGCCGTACTGGGCACGCGCGCCCAGGCCGAGGGCCAGCGGCTGGGCCACGGCATGCACCACGCTGCCGCCTGGCTGGATCATGGTGACGGTCTGGGTGACGACGGTACGGGCATTCCAGGTGACCGTCGACAGGCGGCGATCCCCTGGGTCGATGGAGGTGATGGAGGTGTTGCTGTTGACCCAGCCGCGGCCGGTGTATTGGTCGTAGGTGACGCTGCGGAAGTAGCGCGCGCCCAGGCCACCCTCGACCTTGACGTCGAACACCGGCTGGTCGCCCAGGCTGACCGCGCCTGTTAAGGCCAGCGTGTTACTGAAATAGGCCGGGCCGGGGCGTGGGCGGTAGTTGAGCGAACTGAACATCCGGTTGAAGTTGGACTGCCAGTTGTTGAGGGGTTCCTCAAAGCGCGTCGTGACCTCGTTATAAATCTCTGGCGCGGCGGTGATGGTCGGCGTCATCCAGGCGAAGGTGACGGTAACCAGGGCGAAGATAGCGCCGTCGCGGAGGATGTCCCAGCCGATGTCAGGATTGAAGCCAACGCGCGTGGCGTGCCATTCGGCCTCTTGCTCGTAGATGTGGAAGCGTACCGCCAGAAGCAGGGCGGGAAGCACGTAGAGGAGCAGGTAGGGGCCGATGTCGGGCGCGGCATAGTACAGGTTCATGATGATGGCCACGCCCGACAGGAGGATGCCGACCCAGACGTTGTGGAGACGATACAGGCTCCACGCGCTCAGGTAGGCGACCAGCCACATGAGCAACCCCATGTGCAAGACGAAGATGAGGTTGTCGGAGCTGATGCCGCCGTTGCGAATGATCTCCAGCCACTTCAGGAGGCGGTCGGCCATTTCGCGAATCGTCTCGCCCCAGGTATAGTCCCAGGGGATGAGGCTTGATACCCAGGCGACGGAGAAGCCCACCCATGCCACGCCCAGTACGATCGCCATCAGGTGTGATAACAGGGTCGGAATGCGGCGGGTGGTCCCCAATACGGCGCCGATGATGACGCCACCAAGGGCGACGGGCGCGAGGGTCCATAGGCCGTCGGCCCATTTAGCCCCGTCGATAGACCAACCGACGGTCAAGAGCATGACGGTGAGGAGAAAGAACACCGTCCATCCCAGGGGAGGACGCAATAGTCGACGCATGTGGCAACCTTCCCAGCCAACTGACTCCACTGACTCCAACGAATCGCATACCGGTACGCGTTGCTTAACCTATGTGAAATATGCGGCGGACCCTCGGAACGTTCGTCTATAGATTCTAGTCGCGATACAGCGCGGGTCAAACCGTAGGTTGTTACAGGCTCAGCGCCGCTGCTCGTCGCGCCAGGTGCGTAGGTGCGCCGTGTGCTCCGGATAGTGCCGCCAGACGGCGTTTTTCGCCCAGCGCCTGACGAGGGGTGTCCAGTCGTCGGGGGGCAGGCTGCTCAGGAGTGCGAACAGCGCGGCATGGGCGGCCTCGAAGCGCGCTCGCGCCTGGTCAGGGCCGATGGCTTGGTCCAGGGCTGCCCACTCGTCGTTGAGTTCGAGGTAGTTGGCGTAGTCATGCCCAGCCGGTTGGCCATCGTGTTCGGCTTGAATTGCGTGGCAGGCAATGGCATCCCAACGCGCCAGGTGCGCGAGGATATCCTGGCCGCGCCACTCGCCCGCGACGTGGGGCGCGCGCAGGTCGTCGTCACTCAGGCTGCCCACGAGGCTGAAAAGGTCGTCGGCAACGCGGGCCAATTCGGCGAGCGCGTCGCTGGGCGCATTGGGGAACGTCGTCGGTGTCATGGGATATCCTCGATGCTTGATGAAACTGTATGGTACAGCATCAGGCTAGATCATATTAGAACAGCGGAGGGTGATGAAGCGCCTGCCTCGTCTACCTTGCGTTGTATTCCCGTGACGCCTATAATGGAGGTTGTCACGCGGAGGCGCTGGGAGATGATATGCTCAACCTGGAATTCTGGTAGCACGCGCCACGTGCGAATGCAAACCGAGAAGCTCACGGCGCGTCAGCTTCGCGATGAGATGATGGAGGGGTTGCGCTATATTCGCCGCAACGATCTGTTGTGGCGGCTGATGTTGGCGGGCGCGGCCAGTATGCTCGGCCTGGGGGCCGTCATTATCCTGGGCACGGTCCAGATTCAGGATGTGTATAATATCCAGGCCAGCGGGATTGGCGCCCTCCTGAGCGTGTTGGGCCTGGGCATGGTTGTGGGCGGGGCGGCGGTCGCGACCCCCTGGGCGCACATCTATCCTGCGCCCTTTGTCGGCGTCAGCATGGTCCTGCTGGGGTCGAGCCTGGCCTTGTTCCCGTTTCTGGGGGATTTCCGCCTGGCGCTGGTCGCTATCTTCATCACGGGCGCGAGTCTCATCTCGCTGCGCTCGGTAGTGAGCGCGCTTATGCAGATGAACGTGCCCGATGATCGGCGTGGCCGGGTTGAGAGCGCCAATAATGTGGTGATGGCCGCTTCGTACAACGCCAGCCTTATCGCAACTGGGGCGCTAGGTATCGCGATTGCGCCGAGCTTCCTATTCCCGCTGGCGGGCGCATTCGTGCTTGCGGCGGGTGTATTGGCTTTTCAATCCATTCGGCGTCTGCCCTCGCCTAGCGTCAACTACTAGTCAGCCGTTATGCCGCGACTTTCTTTGCCCCCGCCTCACTGTCCCGTGTGCGGACGATTTAGCTCCGAGCTGCTCACAAGCTTCCCCGGCCCCATCGGGGAGCGCGTCGTGCAACTCGTGCAGCGCGATCACCCGGCCTGGGTCGAGGGCGATGGGGTGTGTGACCGTTGCGAGGATCGCTACCTCCAAGAGGCGTTGCGCCAACTGGCGCGGGAGAATGTCTGGAGTGAGCTGAATGAGTACCGCGAGATCGTCTACGACGACAACCTGGCCCATATCATCCCCACGCCGGTGCGGGTTCATGCCAATCCATTGTATACGGGCCGTGGGGTGACCATTGCCTTTATCGACTCAGGATTCTACCCCCACCCCGACCTGCTGCAACCTGCCCACCGCATCTTGCGCTACGTGGATGTGACCGACGCTGAGGCTATGGCCGACGATGATTTCAGCCAGCCGCACGTCACGTCCTGGCACGGGATGATGACGTCGGTCTCGGCCACAGGGAGCGGACACCTCAGCGGCGGCCTGTATCGCGGCATTGCATCGGATGCGCAGGTAGTGCTGGTGCGCGTCAGCGACCCGATGACGGGGCGCATCGACGATGAGGCCATCTATCGCGGCATTGCCTGGGTCATTGCTAACCAGGCTCGCTATAATATTCGGGTCGTCAACATCTCCCTGGGCGGCGACCTTGCGCCCATTCCTGGCAATCGCCTGGACCGCAAGGCTAACGAGGCGGTGCGGCGGGGGATGGTGGTGGTGGCGGCGTCGGGAAACTTCGGGACGCGGCGGCTTCACCCACCTGCCAGCGCCTCGCGGGTCATCACCGTGGGCGGCCTCGACGACCGTAACACCCTCGACCGCTCTCAGCATCGCATGTACTGGTCGAACTGGCATGGCACGCCTACCCACCCCAAGCCAGAATTGATCGCGCCGAGCATCTGGGTCGCTGCGCCCATCCTGCCGGG
>JAHCIE010000131.1 GCA_026129385.1 Anaerolineae bacterium | reverse complement strand
GTGGGATGATGCGCCAGATGTATCCTAACGCCGATTTGGACCAGATGTTCATGCAGATGATGATTCCCCATCACGAGGACGCCATCAGCATGGCCAACACGGCCTTGCAGCAGTCGCAGCACCCGGAGATCAAGACCCTGGCCCAGGCGATTGTCGCCGCACAGACGGCCGAGATTCAGGAGATGCGCGGCTACCTGCGCACCTGGTACGGCATCCGCTAGATTCATGCCCAATGGGGGAGGCTGTTCGTGGTCATAACTCGTTTGCGATGCAGACCGCATTGGCTTCTGGCTGGGGCGTTGTTTGTCGTGTTGCTGGTCGGAGTCACAGCCTGCACCGCTATCGCGACACCTACAACGACGCCGGCCGCCCCGGGGGGTGTGACCGCCGGGCCGCGGCTTAGTATTGATAAGCCCGTCGTCGATTTCGGCAAAGCTGCCTATGATCAGATGGTGCAGCCGGCATGGACGCTCACCAACACGGGGACCGCACCGCTGCAGATCCGAGACTTCACGCTCGATGTCAAGGAGGGGTGCTGACCGCCTCAACTGACCGTCGGTACGACGGTCCTCAAGCCAGGGCAGGTGATGACTGTCCTGCCGGGCGAGTCGGTGAAGGTCACGACACAGCTTGCCATGCCTCGAGGGATGGGCGGACCGCACGATTTTCGGTGGACGATTGTATCCAACGATGCCTCTCAGGCGGAAAAGGTGCTGGCTCTCAAGGTCGAGTACCCTTCGCCGTGACCGTCGGCGCGAGGTTGGTTTCATCGCCCGGCGTGGATGGTCAGGCTGCACAAGGGGCAGGGTGGCGATCGTCATGCCGAGGCTAGCGTGCTTGCCGACGATGGCGTAGGTCGGTGAGCCGCTGGCTCACTCGGTCTGACAGCCAGGCCGCTGCGCTTGCACGCGGTACACGCTAAAGTCGGTATTCTGATAGACCAGCTCGAAGCAGGCCGCGTGCTGCTCGACAGTGCGGCGGGCGTCGGCCTGGTTCTGCGGTGCGACATCCTCTGGCCCAATGACGAGATAGGTTACGCCCGCGCGCCCAAGGAAGGCCAGGAACTCGGAATCGTCGGGCATAGCGTGGAAGGCGATGGACCGCCGTTCCGTGAAGAGGGACGCGGCCCGCGGCTTGATGAAGGCGATCACGGCGTCGTCGGGGGTCGCGTTGTGCAAGAAGCCAAATAGCGCAACACTCGTTGGCGCACCGATGCCGCGTTGTAGCGGGCCGAAGTCGAGATGGGTGTAGCGCCCCGCGTAGGACAGAGCCACAGCGATGAGGAGGGCAGCCAGGACGCCGTGGCGGAGGCGTGGCCGGCCCAGGCGCTGAAGGCCGTCGATGCCCATGAACGTGTAACCGACGACGAAGGGGATGAGGGGGATCAGAAAGCGCGCGCCCTGGAACGAGTTCCAGGTGAGAATGAGCATCGCGTAGAGGGGCACGAAAATCTCGGCAGCGGAGACACGCCGCCAGGCCAGGGCGTAGCCGCCAGCCGCCAGACCGAGGATGACCGCCATCAGCGCAACTGACAGGGGGAGACTGACACCGTTCCACCACGGCGTTCCGAAGGCAGCGCCGTAGCGACGTGCGTTGTCGAGGATGACGGCCGGGCGGGGATCGAAGAGGAGCGCGCCGCCTAGCGCGCCCAGGGTGAGCGACTGGACCAGAAAGAGGGCACTGAAGGCCAGTATCGTGCAGCCCGACAACCACGTGAGGCGGCGCCAGCGAATCAGGTCGTAGCCGATCACGGTCGGGATGAGGACGCTGCCGGCGTTGCGCGTCCAACAGGCCAGGCATACCCCGGCCGCCACGGCCAGCCCGTCGCGGATACGCGGCCGCGACTGACGGCCAGCCTGGTTGGCGGCCAGCAGGGCCAGGAGGGTGAACAGGAGAAAGGGTACATCGGAGAGGATGTTGTCCTTGACGCTCCAAAGGTAGGGGTTGAAGCCGATAACGGCGACGGCGGCGACCAGACTCCAGGGGGTCAGACGGTCGCGCCACAGGGCCGCGAAAGCCGCCAGGCTGGCGAGGAAGATGGGGATGAGCGCGCGCTTCATGGCGTCCAGGTTCAGACCCGCGAGGCGATATACAGGTGCAAGAAGCAGGGGCAAGAGCGGCGGGTAGGCCGGCGGCTGCGTGGGGTAGGCAGCGTTGTAGATGAAGCGGCTCGTTCGATAGTCGACGCCTGTGGCGATATTCTTCGCGTGCTGAATGTACATGGCGAAGTCGTCGCCCCAGTCGTGGCCTGAACGAATGGTTGTCGCGTGCCAGACGCCTACCAGGGCGATGATGACAGCTAGCGCGATGGGTGGGACACGCGAGGCAGGGGGGGTGGGGGATAACGCATCGATAGGCATGCGATAGCCAGAACTCCCTCTTGACCGCATCCGGGACGGTGTGTCAGCTAGGCATAAGTATAGCGTGGGGCGGCGGCGGGGGCAAGCCCGCCGCCGTTCGCCTATCTCGCCGCGATTCGCTATAATGACAGGAAGCGGCAGCGTGCCGCCGGGTCGCGATCATTTCACTCCACTCGTTTCTCTCCCATGGGCCTGGCCGTCTGAGCCGAAAGGCATACGTGGCTTCTGTGATGGTGGCATCGATCCCGCCTCTACCCCAGGGTATCGTGACCTTCCTGCTCACCGATATCGAGGGCAGCACGAAGTTCTGGGAGGAAACCCCCCAGCCGATGGCCGCCGCTGTGGCGCGGCACGACGCGCTGGCGGCGCGCCTCATCGCGCAGCATCGCGGCGTCCTGGTCAAGAGTCGCGGTGAGGGCGATAGCCTGTTCGCCGTTTTCGCGCGGACGTCGGACGCCGTGCTCACCGCCCATGACATGCAAAAGGCTTTGAATTCGGAGGCGTGGCCCACGCGAGGCCCGATTCTGGTGCGCATGGCCTTACACGTAGGCGAGGCTGAGCTGCGAGATGGCGACTACTTCGGTAGCACAGTCAACCGTTGTGCACGGCTACGGGCGGCCGGGTCGGGAGGGCAAATCCTCGTCTCGCAGGCCGTGCGCGAGGTGGTTCGCGACTCCTTGCCGGGGAGCCTCAGTTTCCGTGACCTGGGCGAGCATCGCCTGCGCGACCTGACGCGACCGGAGCGTGTCTTCCAACTCCTGGCCGACGATCTACCGAGTGAGTTCGGCCCGCTGCACACCCTGGACATGCACCCCAATAACCTGCCGGTGCAGCGCGATGCCCTGATCGGCCGCGAGCGGCAGGTCACTGCGGTGCAGAGCTTGCTGCGCCAGCCGGGTGTGCGACTGGTGACGCTGCTAGGGCCGGGCGGCACGGGCAAGACGCGCCTGGCGCTCCACGTGGCGGCGGACATGCTCGACGACTTCGACGACGGTGTCTTTCTGGTCCCACTGGCTGCCGTGCGGGATGCCAGCCTGGTCGTGCCAACGATTGCCTATACCCTCAACGTACGCGAAATTCCGCCGCTCTCTATTGTGGCGACACTCAAGGAGCGGCTGCGCGACCGCCACATGCTACTGGTGCTGGATAATTTCGAGCAGGTAGTCAACGCAGCGGCTGAGGTCGCCAATCTGCTGGATGCAGCGACGGGTCCCAAGATGCTTGTGACCAGCCGCACTGTGTTGCGGGTGCGCGGCGAGGCTCAATACCTCGTCCCGCCGCTGACCGTGCCCGATAATCTGCATCTGGCTGCCGACGCTCACACCGTGGCGGCGCTGGCCGAGTACGAGGCGGTGCGCCTGTTTGTAGAGCGGGCGCGGGCAGCGCGTCCCGACTTTGTGTTGACGCCAGACAATGCCGTGGTGGTGGCGCAAATCTGCCAGCGGCTAGATGGCCTGCCCCTCGCTATCGAATTGGCGGCGACGCGCATTCGGACTCTGTCGCCGCAGGCGATGCTGGCCCGCCTCAACCACCGCCTGCAATTGCTGACCGTCGGGGCGCGTGACCTGCCGTCGCGCCACCAGACGCTGCGCGCGGCCATCGAGTGGAGCTACGATCTGCTGGACGCCCCCTGCCAGACCCTGCTGCGGCGACTGGCGGTGTTCAGCGGCGGTAGTACCCTGGAGGCCATTGAGGGAGTGGTGGGCGGCATGCCGCCTGTCGAGGGCGAGGCGGCTATCGACATCCTGGACGGTATCGAGGCGCTGGCGAGCCAGAGTCTGCTTCAGAGCCGCGATGAGCGGCCAGGCGAGTCGCGTTTTGTCATGCTGGCTACTATTCAGGAGTTCGCCGCCGAACAACTGGCCAGCAGTGGCGAGGCAGATACTCTTCGCGAGCGGCACGCGCGCTACTTCCTGGACTTCATGCGCCGCGCTCAGCCGGAACTATTTGGGGCGCAGGTCGGGCTGTGGCTCGATCGTCTGGAGTCGGAGCATGATAACCTGCGGGATGCCATACGCTGGTTCCTGGGGCATCGCCTGGCGGCTGAGGCGTTGCAACTGACGGGCGCGATGTGGCGGTTCTGGGAAGTGCGCGGCTACCTGAGCGAGGGCCGCGCGGCGCTAGAGGAGGCGCTGAGTCTGGGGGTGGGGGTGGACGTGGCCGATCGGATCTCGGCCCTGAATGGTGCGGGCATTCTGGCCCGGGATCAGAGCGACTACGCTGCGGCTCGCCGCTACCATCAGCAGGCGCTGGAACTGGCCGAGGCGGCGCACAATCAGAGCGCGGTTGCCAGTTCCCTGGGGGGCTTGGGGATCGTTGCCCAGGCGCAGGGCGACTATGTCATGGCCGATGCCCTGTACCATGAGGCGCTGACGATGCGGCGCGAGGTGGGCGACCAGCGTGGCGTGGCGGGCTCGCTTTACGACCTCGGCTGGTTGGCGTTCGACCAGGGTGAGTGGGACGTGGCGCGCCGGTTGCAGCAAGAGAGTTTGGGGATTCGGCGTGAGTTGGGCGACCGGCTGGGCGTCGCGTACTCATTGCTGGCGCTGGGGAACGTGGCTCGCGCCCAGAACAACTACGACGATGCGCGGGCGCGCTACGAGGATAGCCGTCAACTGGCACAGGCGATGGGGGATCGCCTGCACGTGGGGGTATCGCTGTACGGCCTGGGCGTCACTGCCTGGCGGCAGGGCCACTGGGAGGAGGCGCGCCGCTGTTACCTGGAGAGTCTGAATATCCTGCGCGACCTGGGGAGTCGGCGCGAGATTGTCGCCTGCCTGATGGGGTTGGGGATCGTTGCCGCCGAAATGAGCGAGCCGCAGCGCGCTGCGCGCCTGCTGGGGGCGAGCGCGGCGCTACTGGATGCCATGGAGGCCCGCCTACCCGCGATGGACCAGGCCGATCTCGACCACTATATTGGCCTGATTCACCTCCTGGGCGACGGATCGACCGAGGCGGCCTTCGCAGCCGGCGGCCGGATGACACTGGAGGAGGCGCTGGCGTATGCGCTGCAGGACGCCTAGCCGCTGCGCCACATCACCACGAGGTAAGGAACGACCTCGGCTCAGGCTGTAAGCCAGCCTGAGCCGAGGTTACTTGATGCCTGGACGGCGACGGACGCTCATCGCTCCGTGACCATGTAGTGACTCTCGCTCATCTGATGCCCGGCATCACGGCCCCACAGTGAGGTGGTAGGTGATATCCAGCGTGAAGCCATAGTCAACAAACCGCCCGCCGAAGTGGATGGTATGCTCGCCGACCGGCAGCGGCGACAGCATCACGTAGTAGCCGTCACCGACGACCGGATAGGCGAGGCACTGGCTCTTGGGTCCGCCGGTGCAGATCAGCCCGGCGAAGGACACCGTGTTGCCCGCGCCGTCCTTGCAGGTGGGATGCAACGTGCCGCTGCACTTCAGCCCGTACACATTGTCCTCGGCAGGCATGGTGTAGAAGAACACGGGGGACTTGGTGCGATAGGCCGTGAGGTTCTGCACCTCCTTACCATCAATGCTCATCGTCAGTTGATCGGTGTGGTCGATAACCCCGGCGGCGATGGCGCGCAGGGTGGCTTCGCTCTGGGGGGTGTCGTAGCCCGCGTTGTCCCACTCGGCGTTCAAGATGGGGATGAACAGGGCCTTGTCCGCCGGCATGGCGCAGTTGCGCGTCACGACCCCTGAGCTATTCGCCACACCGGCCAGGAACCACACAGGACCCAACTGGCCCACTCCGCAGCGCGCCCCCGTCTCGTCGGTGAGCGCGCTCTGCGAGAAGGGGGGACGGAGCGCCCACTGCCACCACACTGCCGACCACTGGCCGTAGGTCATCCCGTAAGGATGAGAGCCGGGCGACAGCACCCGCGACTTGCCGGCGTCGTCGGCCTGGGCGACAGCGGCGGTAGAGGCGACCACGAGCGCCACCATCAGCAGCGCCACGATCGCCAGGGCCAGAAACTTGAGGCGGCGGACGTTCTTCATCTGGCTGTCCATTATCCTTCCTCCTGTGGATACCTGGGAGCGGTTGAGCCATGTCGAGCAGTGGGGATAGAATATCACGGCCTGTCGCGGCCGTCATCGGTCTTTTCGTCGCAGCGAGACCTATCTGCGACTTAGGTCTTCATGAGCGGCGGCGGCGGCTCGCCGCCACGCGGTGTCGCAGCTGGTTGAGCGAGCCTGGCCGCCTCACGGCGGCTTGTCACGTTCAGCTTGGCCAGGATGCTGCTGACGTGACGCTTGGCGGTGTGGGGACTCAGGTGCAGGCGCTGCGCGATCTCGCGGTCCGTGGCCCTGGCGGAGATCAGCTGCAAGACCTCCCGCTCGCGAGGTGTCAGGTGGGCCAGGCTGGGATGGGCCGCGACAGTCTCTGCAGTCAGCCGGCGGTACTCCATGAGCGTTCGCTCGGTGATGGAAGGAGCCGTCAGGCCTTGCTCGTCGAAGACGCCGCGCAGAAGCCGCAGCAATTCGGCGGACGTGACGCGCCGGGAGAGATAGCCGTCCGCGCCAGCCAGGATCGCTTCCAGCAGCGCCTCCTGATCCGAGCGCTCCGCCAGCATGATCACCGTGACGTGGGCGAAGCGGCGCTTGATGCGCCGCGTTGCCTGCGTCCCACCCGTATTCGGGAAGGTCATGCTCATCAGCACCACATCAGGCTGGACCTCGGCGACCATCTTCTCGGCCTCCAGGCCGTCTGCGGCCTCCCCGACGACCTCGAAGTCCGGCTGCATGCTCAGAAGCAGCGCCAGGCCCTGGCGAAACAAGGCATACTCGTCGACCACGAGGACACGAATCGTGCGTAGGATGCTCATCAGGCCCCTCCCGATGTGCTCGCGTTCGTTCTACCGTGACACGAGTCTACCGCCGCGGACCATCGGGCAGCGATACGGAAGCGATACAAAACGAGCTTGACAATGCCGCATAGTTGGGATAGAGTCTGTCTCTCAGTTCGGCGGGGACCGCATGGGAAGTCTGGTGATGGACAGACGGACTTCGTTCGGAGCCTGGCTGAAGCAACAGCGACGAACGCGCGGCCTGACCCAGGAGACTCTCGGCGGGCTGGCCGGGGTGTCGGCCATCTACCTGCGCAAGATCGAGGCGGGCGATCGCCCCCCGACCCGCCAGATCGTCGAGCAACTCCTGGAAGCGCTGCGCATCCCCGTCACGGCGCGTGAGGACATCCTGGAGGCGGCGCTCGTTGCGCCTGCCCCGCCCCCACTCCACTCCAATCTCCCCGCGCCTCTCACTGCCCTCATCGGCCGCCAACGCGAGGTCGAAGCGATCATTGGTTTGCTGGGTCGCGCGGACACCCGACTCGTGACGCTGACCGGCGTCGGTGGCGTCGGCAAGACACGTCTGGCGGTCGAAGCCGCGGCCTCGGTTCTCGACGATTACAGCCACGGCGTCTTCTTCGTCGATCTGACTCCTGTCCGCGATCCTGACCTCGTCGTCTCGACCATCGCTCAGACTCTGGCTGTGAGGGAGACGGGCAGTCGCCCTAGCCTCGACCTGCTCAAGGCGCATCTACGCCAGAAGCACCTGCTGCTGGTGCTGGACAACTTCGAGCGGGTGATCGATGCCGCACCCGCTGTCAGCTACCTGCTGACGATGGCGCCGGGGGTCAAGGCGCTGGTGACCAGTCGCGAGGCGCTGAACGTGCGAGGCGAGCGGGTCTTCGAGGTAACACCCCTGGCGTTGCCGGACGCCCGGCGCCCCCTATCTGTAGACCGTCTGATGGAGTATGATGCGATTCGGTTGTTTATCGACCGCGCCCTCGACGCCCAGCCCGACTTCACAGTGACGGCCGT
>JAHCIE010000130.1 GCA_026129385.1 Anaerolineae bacterium | reverse complement strand
TGCGACCGAACCAATCAAACTCGCTGCAGAAGCTTTTCTGTATGGCTATCCGCTTGTCTACAACATGCGTGAAATCGCCAAGTTCCCGGCGGGGCCCAATCTAGCCACGCCGGCAGCGCTCCCGTACAACACCTTTGGCTCTGCACGGCAGTTGCTCGACCCGACGGCTCATTTCGTCTCGCCCAACAACGATACGCTGTACCTTGTCGCCATGTGCGACGTGCGGAATGGCCCGCTAGTGCTGCACGTGCCTGATACGCACGACCGCTACTACGTGCTACAGTTTGTCGACGCCTGGACGAACAACTTCGCCTACATCGGGCGACGGGCGACGGGGACCGCCGAAGGCCGCTATCTTCTCGCCGCCTACGACTACACCGGCTCCGGGCCGGACGGAATGCAGGTGGTTCACGCCCCATCAGGCCTCTTCGCCATTGTGGGCCGCATCGCGGTCAACGGCGCGGCCGACCTCCCGGCGGCCCACGCCTTGCAGGACCAGTTCACCCTGACGCCCCTGAGCGTGTATCAGGGTGAGGCGGCCCCCCAGGCGGTGGACGGTGTCCCGCAGGCCGACCCTCGCGCCCGCGACGACCTCCGCTGGTGGGAGGAGTTCCGCGTGGCGCTGGCCGCTTTCCCGCCGCCGGCCGCCGACGCGCCGTTTCTCGCCATCTGCGAGAGCCTGGGATTAACCGCCACCGAGTCGCCCTACATCAACCCTGACCCCGCGCTGGCCGCGAGCCTGATCGCAGGGCAGAAGGCCGCTGAGGAGAAGCTTGAGGAGCTGCTCAAATCCGCCGTGAAGCCGGTCAACGGCTGGCAGAACAGCCTCCGCGCCTTCGACTACAACGACGACTATTTCGAGATCGGCACGTTGAAAGATCCGCAATGGCGCATCCCCGACCGCAAGGTTGCCTATGTCACCCGTGCCGTCGCGGCACGCGCGGGGCTGTGGGGCAACCACGGCTATGAGGCGAACTATCAGATGGTCTATGTGGATGCCGATGGTCAGCCCCTCGACAGTCAGCGCCGCTATGAGTTGCACCTCCCCACGCCGCCACCTGTCGATGCCTTCTGGTCGCTGACCATGTACGACGCCCATGAGTTCTATCTGGTGGCGAACGTCGCCCATCGCTACTCGATGGGCGACCGCACGCCCGGTCTCACATACGGCGCGGATGGCTCGCTGACGATCTACCTACAAAAGGACTCGCCCGGCGCGGATAAGGCATCGAACTGGCTGCCGACACCCCAGCAGGGCGACTTCCGCCCGATCATGCGCCTGTACCAGCCCAGGCAGCCAATTCTGGATGGCAGCTACGTACTGCCGGGCATCCAGCGGGTGGGCTGATAGACCGAGCCAGGCCGTGCTTCTCGGCAGGGCCGAAGGGAGCCGATGTCCATGAAGACGACAAAGACCATCCTCTCGGTGGCAGTGGCAATCGTCGCCATCTGTAGCGCGCTGTTCCTGGCATTGGGCGTGGCCAGCCCAGCCCTGTCGACCGCGCCGTTCGCCGCCCAGGTCGCGCCAACCGTCACGCCGATGCCCTCGGCCGGCGGCGCCATCCCCATCAAGCCGCTCACCGATCTCACCTCCCTCGAGGCGACGGTCAAGCTCGACGTGAACGGCCTCATCAACGGCAAGCGCGCCCAGGGTCAACTGACGATGCTACTGGCGACCAACAACCAGGGCAAGAGCAAGGCCACCATCTCCGGCCCCTTGCTGGGCGACATCGTGGCCCAGGTCGGCGGGGCGGCCGTTGCCCTGTTTACGCCGTCGGCGGTGGATGTCTACAAGGTCCCCCAGGGGACCTACATCGTCGTCGATGGTCTGTTTCCCATCTGCGTCAAGCCCAAGGCCGCCGACGCGACCAAATCCTTCGACGACCTGAGCCCGCAGGGCCTGCTGACCCTGCTGACCGACAGCGACGTGGCGCGCGGCACGCTTGTCGGGGATGAGTCGCTCAACGGCGTCGCTGTCAAGCACTATGTCATTGACGGGCCGACGTTCCTCACCGCCGCGCAGAATAGCTCCAATCCGAAACTGCGCGAGTTCGGCGAGGCGTTGTGGGTGGCCCAGGACGCTGACCTGTACGTGGACGCGACGGGCGGCATCCCGGTCGCCTTCCGTGGCGGCTACAGCGGAGCCTACGCGCCCCTCAAGTTCGAGGGTCAGTTCGGTGTACAGACCGAACTAACCGGCGTCAACACCAACCCACGCATCGATCTGCCGGCCTCGTGCAATAACCCGATTTCGCGCTAGTGGAAGTTTAGCTTCCGAGACAAGGAACTGCTATGCCTAATCAGCCTGACCGTCACGCCCGTGCCCATCTGCCCATCCCGGAGATCCCGCCGTGGGGCCTGACAACGTACGACGCCAAGGATCCGGATACCAAGTTCCCGCCCATCGAGCCGCTGCGCCCGCCTCCCGGCGCGCCCAATGTCTTGATCGTCCTGCTGGACGACGTGGGCTTCGGCGCGGCCAGCGCCTTTGGTGGGCCGTGCCACACACCGGCGGCTGAGAAGCTGGCCGCTGGCGGGCTGAAGTACAATCGCTTCCACACCTGCGCCCTGTGCGCGCCCACGCGCCAGGCGCTGATGACCGGCCGCAACCACCACTCGGTGGGCATGGGCAACATCACCGAGACCGCCACGGCGGCCCCCGGCCAGAACTCGCTACGCCCCAACACCAAGGCGCCCATCGCCCTGACCCTGAAACTCAACGGCTATTCCACCGCCATGTTCGGCAAGTGCCACGAGGTGCCGGTCTGGGAGGCCAGCCCCATGGGGCCGTTCGAGCACTGGCCGGCCGGCGGCGGCGGCTTCGAATACTTCTATGGCTTCATCGGCGGCGAGAACAACCAGTGGGATCCTGCGCTCTACGAAGGGCTGACGGCCGTCGAGCCGCCCGCGACTCCCGAAGAAGGCTACCACCTGACCGAGGACCTGGCCGACCACGCCGTCAACTGGATTCGCCAGCAGAAGGCGCTGATGCCCGACAAGCCCTTCTTCGCCTACTTCGCGCCGGGCGCGACCCACGCCCCGCACCACGTGCCGAAGGAATGGGCCGACAAGTACAAGGGCCAGTTCGCCCACGGTTGGGACCGTCAGCGCGAGATCACCTTCGCCAGTCAGAAAGCGTTGGGCATCATCCCGCCTGACTGCGACCTGACCGCGCGCCATGCCGAGATTCCCGCCTGGGACGAGATGCCTGACCAGATCAAGCCGGTGCTCGAGCGCGAGATGGAGGTATACGCCGGATTCCTGGAGCACACTGACTATCATGTCGGACGGGTAATCGATGCCATCGAAGACCTGGGCATCCTGGAAGATACGCTAATCTACTACATCATCGGCGACAACGGCGCGAGCGCCGAGGGCACGCTGCACGGCGCGTTCAACGAGATGGCGAACTTCAACGGCATGGCCGCCCTGGAGACGCCGGAGTTCATGCTGTCGAAGATGGACGAGTTCGGCTCGCCCGAATCGTACAACCACTATGCCGTGGGCTGGGCATGGGCCATGGACACGCCGTACCAGTGGACCAAGCAAGTCGCTTCCCACTGGGGTGGGACACGCAACGGGACCATCGTCCACTGGCCGAGGGGTATTCAGGAGAAGGGCGGGTTGCGCACCCAGTTCTGCCACGTCATCGACGTTGCGCCGACCATCCTGGCAGCAGCGGGCCTGCCGGAGCCGACCTTCGTGAACGGTGTGATGCAGTCGCCGATGGAAGGCACGAGCATGGTGTACAGCCTCAACGATGCCAGCGCGCCCGAGCGTCACGACCTGCAATACTTCGAGATGTTCGGCAACCGGGGCATCTACTACAAGGGTTGGAGCGCGGTCACCAAGCACCGCACACCCTGGGTGATGGTGGGCCAGACGATGGTGGCCTTCGACGATGACGTGTGGGAACTGTACGACGGCAGCCAGGACTGGAGCCAGGCGCACGACCTGTCGAAGGACAACCCTGCCATGCTCGCCAAGCTGCAACGGCTGTGGCTCATCGAGGCTACTAAGTACAACGCGCTGCCGCTGGACGACCGCCAGACGGAGCGCATCATCCCTGAGCTAGCCGGGCGTCCGACCCTCATCCACGGCAACTCCCAGCTATTCTTCCCGGGCATGGGGCGTCTCTCCGAGAACAGCGTCATCACCATCAAGAACAAGTCGTTCTCGGTGACGGCCGAGATCGAGGTGAATGGCAAGCCCGCCAACGGCGTCATCATCGCCCAGGGCGGCCGCTTCGGCGGCTGGAGCGTGTATGCCAGGGACGGCAAGCTCAAGTTCGTCTACAATGTACTAGGTATCCACGAGTTCCCCACCGAGGCGACAGAGCCGATTCCCCAGGGTAAGCATCAGGTGCGCGTGGAGTTCGCCTATGACGGCGGCGGCCTCGCCAAGGGCGGCAACGTGACCCTATACTACGACGGCCAGCCTGTCGGCACGGGCCGGGTGGCGGCGACCCAGCCGATGATCTTCTCGGCCGACGAGACGACGGATATCGGCTATGAGTCGGGCACGCCGGTCACGCCCGACTACACGACTGCCCAGAGCAAGTTCACGGGCAAGATTCATTGGGTGCAGCTCGATGCGGGCGCGGATGACCACAACCACTTCATCGACCCTGAGGAGCGGCTGCGCGTGGCGATGGCGCGCCAGTAGTTGCGGTTCGCCTCGGTAGGGCGAATGACAGGTAGGGCGCATCCGTTCGCGCCCGCTTGGTGTTTGGTGTACAATGGCATGACGGCGATGACGTCACATCCGCCGTGGCTATCGACCAATCGGCCCGTTGCATCCGCCCCCTCAGGCGGTGCTCACCCATGTCTAGAAGGAGGAAGTGCTACATGATCAACCGTGGACCCGTGGATGTGATCATCATGGCTGGCGGCCAGCCCCGCCTCGATGGCACCGTTCTCAAGGAGTTGCAGCGCCTCTCGGCGGCCGGCACCATCCGCGTGCTGGATGCCCTGATCGTCGTGAAAAACGAGCAAGGCCTGCCCTTCAGGTTCGAGCTAAAGGACCTACCGGCGGATATCGCCGAGGCTGCCAACTTCATCCCCACGGAGACGCGCGGTCTCTTCGACACCGATGATGCCGACGCGCTGATCGAGGGTATGGCGCCTGGCTCGGCCGTCTTCGCTCTCGCGATTGAGCATGTCTGGGCCGTCCAACTCGTCCAGGCCCTGGACCACGCCGGTGTCGAGTTCGCTACCCAGTTCCGGGTGCCGGCCGCCGAAGTGGACGAGGCCTTCGCCTCGCTCACAGACAACACGTAAGGAGGAAGACATGCCAGGATTGATTCGAGGGATGGCCCGCACGGCGGCCGTGGTCGGCACGGCGACCGCCACCAGGAACGCGGTGAACCGCCACTCGGCCCAGAAGGACGCGGCCGCCTACAGCGAGGCCATGGCCGCCACGCAGCCGGCCCAACCCGCCGAGCCGCAGGTCGTCTACGTACAGGCGCCGCCCCAGGAGGCCCCGCCGGCCGCCCCCGCCGCGGCCCCCCAGTCGGACCTGGTCGCGCAGATCAACCAGCTGTCCCAGCTGCACAATGCGGGCGTGCTGAGCGACGCGGAGTTCGAGGCCGCCAAGGCGAAGCTCCTCGGCACTGGTTGATATTCGATAGTCGCCAGGGGGTGGCAGCGCTTGCCACCCCCTGCCGCTCTCTACAGGCGGGCTTTGCCTCACCCTGTCCGCCTGCGTTGCGGTCGTATTGCCCATCGCTGCGCGCGGCCAAGCCTGCCGGTCGGCCGTACCCGTGGCGGGCAAATCCGGTTCCGGTAACGCCGTATGCCCCTAGCCAGCCGCCCAGTCCGCTGGGCCGGCCCAAGTATATCGAAATCAAGTGTGGAGCGCTGGCCCCCAAGAACCGCCAGCCTAACGACTCCATCAATTAGGCCACAGCCGGAGCTGTAGCCAAAAGGAGAGTGTATCACGATGCGAGGACGACGCGAGGAGCGACGCGAGGACCGCCGCGATGACCGCGGGCCGGGCGGCCCTGGAAAGACCCACTACCAGATGCGCCAGAACATGGTCTCCATCGGCGACGATTTCTGGATCGAGAACGACCGCGGCGAGCGGGTCTACAAGGTCGATGGCAAGGCGCTGCGGGTGCGCCAGACGCTGCTTTTTGAGGACGCCCACGGCGCCGAGCAGGCCAAGATTCAGGAGCGCATGCTGCGCGTCAAGGACAGCATGGAGATCGAAGGGCCACGCGGCGAGCGCCTGGCGATGGTCAAGAAGGCGCTGATTACGCCGGTGCGCGAGCGGTGGGTCGTCAAGGTCAAGGAAGGCCCCGATCTAGAGGTGCAGGGCAACATCCTGGACCACGAGTACACGATCGGCGAAGGTCGCGACAAAGTCGCCGAAGTGTCCAAGAAGTGGTTCCGGGTGCGTGACACCTACGGTGTCGAGATCGACCCGGGCCAGGACGACATCATCATTCTGGCCGTAACGGTCGCCATCGACATGATGGCGCACCCCGGCCGCTAGCGCTGCTATCGGTATTGCGGCGGCGGCCCTAAAGGCCCCTAAGGCCTTTAGGGCCTGCCTGATGCGAGGAGAAATGGACTTCCAATCCGCCTGGACGAATTTCTGGGCCAATTTCGGCTTTTGGAGCCTGAGCGCTCTGACAATCATCGATCTCATTGCCGCCACCACCAACGCCTTCAATGGCGCGCTGCTGGCCCGACGTCCCGACCACTACAAGCACTATACGGTCGTTGGCATTCTCATTATGGCGATTCTGGGGGGCATCGGCGGCGGCGTGGCGCGCGACGTTCTCCTGGCCGACGTGCCGTCGGCCCTCACCAATCCCTGGTACCTGATTCTGTGCTTCCTGGCCGCCTGCCTGGCGCTGGTGATCGCGTTCAACAGCGGTCAGAAGTTTCGCGAAGGCCTGTTCCAATTCATGACGGCGTTCTCCCTGCCCTGGTACGCCGTCGTCGGCGCACAGAAGGGGCTGGACCAGCTCAATCTCGTGTTACCCGCCCTGTTGCTGGGCGTCGTCGGGCCGACCTTTGGCCGCTATTTCATTGACCTGACGTCGGGGGTCACGCCCAAGCTCTTTGTCCGCGGCGAGTGGTTTGTCGGCACCGCTATCCTGACGAGCGTCGTCTACGTCTTCTGCGCGCTGGGCGGCCTGTCGCTGAATGCGGGCATGGCCGTCGCCTTCGTGGTCGGGTTCACCTTCCGCATGTTGGCGCTGTTCCTCAAGTGGGAGGAGCCGGAGCCGTGGGAGCCGGCCGACGTGGCGGCGGGTGAGGCGGAGCGCAAGCCGCTGGGCGAGGCGATTCGCGAAGAGTTCAAGTAGGGGAACGGAGCGACTCCTATGACCCTTGACCAGTTCTTCACTGCCATCGCGCAGCTGTCAGGCTTGCTGTTCATCGTCACCAGTATGCTGGCGATGGGCCTGAGCCTCACCGTTGCGCAGATTCTAGCGCCGCTCAAGAATATGCGCCTGGTACTCATGGCGCTGCTGGCGAACTTCGTCCTTGTACCGCTGCTGGCCCTGCTCATCACCCGCCTCATCCCTCTGGAGCAGTCGCTGCAAATCGGCCTGATCGTGCTGGGGTGCGCGGCGGGCGCCCCCTTCCTGCCCAAGCTGGTCCAGGGCGCGAAGGGCAACGTTGCCTTCGGTGTGGGGCTGATGGTACTACTGATGGTCGTCACCATCATCTACCTGCCCCTCGTCCTGCCCCTGCTGCTGCCGGGCGTGTCGGTCAACCCGTGGGACATCGCCAAGTCGTTGATCGTGCTGATGCTCATCCCGCTGGCGATGGGCCTGCTCATCAAGACGCACTGGTCAGAGGACGCCGCCCACTGGCAGCCGCTGATGAATAAGGTTTCCAGCATAGCGATGCTCCTGCTGCTGGTGACAGGGCTGGGGTTGAACGTGTCGAATATCATCAGCCTGATTGGCTCGCTGGGCATCCTGGCGCTACTGCTGTTCATCGCGGGCAGCCTGCTCATAGGCTTCCTGCTCGGCGGGCGCGACCCCGGCGTGCGGAGCGTCATGGGCTTGGGAACGGCGCAACGCAATGTCTCGGCGGCCATCCTGGTCAGCGCGCAGAACTTCGCGGGCACGCCGACGCTGTCGTTCGTGCTGGTAGCGGCCATTCTCTTGCTGCTGATTCTGCTACCGACGGCGCGGCGCATGGGCGGGCGCAGCCA
>JAHCIE010000013.1 GCA_026129385.1 Anaerolineae bacterium | reverse complement strand
CCCGCATTTCCCGAAGGCCGCTGTAAGCTGAGCCAGTTCAAAGGGAAGCAGAACGTGGTGCTGTACTTCTACCCCAAGGACAACACCCCTGGTTGCACCACCGAGGCCTGCGACTTCCGGGACAACATCGCCCGGTTTCAGTCGGCCGATACCGTGGTTCTCGGCGTGAGTTGCGACTCGGTGGACTCCCACCGCAAATTTACCGAGAAATTCTCGCTGCCGTTCCCGCTGCTGTCCGACGAGGATCACGCCGTCGCCGAAAAGTACGGCGTGTGGGTCGAGAAGAACATGTACGGCAAAAAGTCGATGGGGGTGCAGCGGGCCACGTTCCTGATCGACAAGTCGGGCAAGATCGCCGCTGCGTGGCCCAAGGTGAAGGTGGACGGCCACGTGGCCGATGTCGCCGAGAAGCTGGCGGAATTGGACGGGTAATTTCGCCCCCCGACCACGACGGTTACCCCATCCGCCCGGATCGTTCCGTCAATTCTCTGAGCCGGGCGGCCAGTTCGCCCGTCAGCGCTTCAGGAACGTACTTCCACCGCCAGTTGTGATCGCCGACGGTGCCCGGCGTGTTCATCCGGGCCTCGCTGCCCAGCGACAGCACGTCCTGCAGCGGGGCGACGGCCAACAGCGACGTTGATTGCCACGCCAGTTCCAGGAACTCCCACGCAATCCGATCCGGGTCGCCATGCGTATACCGCTGCAATTGCTCCAGCTTCGCCGGGTCCGGCTGGATTTCGGTTTGGAACCAGCCGCGGGTGGTGTCGTTGTCGTGGGTGCCGGTGTAGACGACGCAGTTAGAGACGTGATTGTGCGGCAGGTAAGGGTTGGAGCCGTCGGTGGTGAAGGCGAACTGGAGGACACGCATACCGGGGAAGCCCTCGCCCTCGCGTAGGGCGTTGACGTCGGGGGTGATGACGCCTAGGTCCTCGGCAATGATAGGCAGGTTGCCCAGCGCGCGGCGCACGGCCTTGAACATTTTGTCGCCTGGGCCGGGTTCCCAGGTGCCGTTGATGGCTGTCTCCTCGCCGGCTGGGACACGCCAGTACGCGGCGAAACCTCGGAAGTGGTCGAGGCGGACAATGTCCACCCAGCGGAATGCCTGGCGGAAGCGTTCGATCCACCAGCTATAGCCGGTGTCGGCCAGCACGTCCCAGCGGTAGAGGGGGTTGCCCCACAACTGGCCCGTCGGGCTGAAATAGTCGGGCGGCACGCCAGCGACGGCGGTGGGTCGGCCATTCTCGTCAAAATAGAACAGGTCAGGGTGCGCCCAGGCGTCCGCGCTGTCGAAGGCGACGAAGATGGGGATGTCACCGATGATGGCGACACCCTTTTCGGTGGCGTACTGGTGAATGGCGGACCACTGGCGGTCGAACTCGTACTGGTAAAAGATGTGGCGGGCAATGTCGTCGGCCAGGTCGTGCCGCGCCTGGTCCAAGGCCTGCGGCTGGCGGGTCGCTAAATCGGCGGGCCAGTCGCTCCACGCCGACTGGTGGCGTTCCTTGAGGGCCATGAACAGGGCGAAGTCGTCCAGCCAGCCCTGGTTGGCGGCGTGAAATGCCTTGACGGCTTGGCGCTGCTCGGCGCTGGCCTGGTCGCGGAAGCGGGCGTAGGCGCGGCGGAGCATGTCGTTGCGCCAGGTGATGACCGGGCCGTAGTCCACATGGTCATAGGGGAAGGGAGGGATGGCCTCGAGGTCGTTGTGGCTCAGCCAGCCGGCTTGGGCCAGTTGGGCCAGTCCGATCAGGAGAGGGTTGCCGGCGAAGGCGGAGAAGGATTGGTAGGGCGAGTCGCCGTAGCCGGTCGGGCCGAGGGGCATAATTTGCCACAAGTTCTGCTCGGCCGCGGCGAGGAAGTTGATAAATTCCAGAGCCTGGTCGCCCAGTTCACCGATACCGTAAGGGCCGGGCAACGAGGTCGGATGGAGGAGGATGCCGCTGGATCGTGGTGTCTCGGGCCATTGACGGGTGAGAGACGCGACCATGGTGGACGGAGCGGAGGGTTCAAGCATGCTGGTCCCCTTCAGGGCAAGTTTGGACGTGGGTGCGACTTGAGCCAATTATACCGCCGGGTCGCGTCTGGCACAAACGCACCGGGGAGCGCGCCAGTAGAGATTCGACATGTCGCGTCTCTACGTACCCCTGCGTCCTAACTTGTACCTTTGCAGCCGGTTCCCTTTATGCTAGACTCTAGGCTATGAGAACGCCACCCTCATCCCATCCGCCCTACCGCCGCCTGACGCAACGCCTCTTTGCCCGCTGTGTCGCCAGCAGCCGAGGCCGCATTGACGAGCGCCATGGCGCTCTCAAACGGGAACTCTTCGGGGCGCTGACGGGGACGGTGCTGGAAATTGGGCCGGGTACGGGCGCGAACCTACCCTACCTACCCCCTGACGTGCGCTGGATTGGCATTGAGCCGAATCCGTATATGCATCCCTATCTTCACGAGGAGGCGGCACAACTGGGGCGCACGGTGGAGGTGCGGCAGGGCGTGGCCGAAGAGTTAACCGCGCCAGACGCGAGTGTGGACGCCGTAGTGTGTACGCTCGTGCTGTGTTCGGTCCACGACCCGGCCCAGGTGTTGCGCGAGGTACGGCGGGTGCTCCGGCCGGGCGGGCGATTTGTGTTTATCGAGCATGTGGCGGCGCGGCGTGGGACGTGGCAGCGGCGGGCGCAAGACCTGGTCCAACCGCTGTGGACGCCGGTGGGCGAGGGCTGTCACCCGAACCGCGAGACCTGGCTGACTATCGAGGCGGCTGGCTTCGACCAGCTTGACCTGGTCCACTTTGACATTGGCGTGCCGTTCGTCGGGCCGCACATTGCCGGTGTCGGAGTGAAGTAAGGATTAGGGAATAGGGATGAGAGATTGAAGGAGGCGTGGCGTTTAGGCCACGGATATGCCTCCAACGGCTGATAGCTGAAAGAAGGCGACGCGATGACCACGGAGCACGTAGACGTGCTGGTTGTGGGGGCGGGGCTGTCGGGGGTATGCGCCGGCTATTACCTCCAGACGCGCTGCCCCACCAAGAGCTACGCCATCCTCGAAGGCCGGGCTGCCATTGGCGGAACGTGGGACCTGTTCCGCTATCCGGGCATCCGGTCCGACTCCGAGATGTACACGCTGGGCTACTCCTTCCGTCCCTGGCGCGAACCGCACGCCATCGCCGACGGGCCGTCGATTCGTCAGTACATCCAGGATACAGCGAAGGAGTACGGGATAGACCGCCACATCCGCTTCGGACACCGCGTCCGTCGGGCCGAGTGGTCGTCCACTGAGGCGCGGTGGATAGTGGAAGCGGAACAGGGACCGGACAAGACCCCCCTCCAGTTCACCTGCAACTTCCTCTACATGTGCAGCGGCTACTATGACTACACGGCGGGCTACACGCCGCACTGGCTGGGGGTCGAACGGTATCGCGGGCGCATTGTCCATCCCCAGCAGTGGCCGGAAAGCCTCGACTACACGGGCCAGCGGGTCGTCGTTATCGGCAGCGGCGCGACGGCGGTCACGCTGGTGCCCGCGATGGCCGAGCGCGCGGCGCATGTCACCATGCTCCAGCGGTCTCCCACCTACATTGTTTCGCGGCCCTCGCGCGACGACTTTGCCGACCGGCTGCGGCGGTTGCCGGCCAACTTCGCGGCTCGTCTCACCCGCTGGCGGTGGATTCTGCTCGGTATGTACTTCTACACGATCGCCCGCTGGAAACCCGAGGTCACCAAGCAGACGATCGTTCGCATGGCGCAGCAGGAGCTTGGCCCTGACTACGATGTTGCTACCCACTTCACGCCGCGCTACAATCCCTGGGACCAGCGGGTGTGTCTGGTCCCCGACGCGGACCTGTTCAAGGCGGTCAAGGTCGGCAAGGCCGAAGTGGTGACCGACCACATCGAGACGTTCACCGAGACCGGCATCCGCCTGCGTTCAGGCCGCGACCTCCCAGCCGACCTGATTGTGACCGCGACCGGGCTGAACATGAAGGTCATGAGTGGGGTGCAACTCGTCGTGGATGGCGTCCCGGTGGACCTGGCGAAGACGATGACTTACAAGGGCATGATGTATAGCGACGTCCCGAACCTGGCCTCGGCCCTTGGCTACACCAACGCCTCATGGACGCTGAAATGCGAGTTGACCACGGCCTACGTCTGCCGGCTGCTGAACTATATGGACCAGCATGGCTACACCCAGTGTACGGCGCGTCTGACGGACCCGTCGGTCACCGAGGAGCCGCTGCTGGACTTCACGTCTGGCTATGTCCAGCGCGCTATGCCCTACTTGCCGCGCCAGGGTTCCAAGAAGCCCTGGAAGCTGTATCAGAACTATATCCTGGACCTGCTAACCCTCAAGTTCGGCAAGCTGAACGACGGGACGATGGAGTTCGATAGACGTGAAGCGTGATACGTGATGGTGGGGTTGAGGGCTGACAGCTGAAAGCTGAGGGCTGACAGCTGACGGCTGACAGGAAGGAGCGCGCATGGCAGGGCAGATGAGGCTGGCGAACCGAAGGGCGGTGGTGACGGGGGCGGCGAGTGGCATCGGGCGGGCGATTGCCGTGTCGCTGGCGCGGCGAAGGTGCCACCTGGCGCTGGCTGACGTGAACGAGGCGGGGCTGGCGAAGACGGCCGAGATGACGGCGGGCTACGGCCTGCGGGTGACCTGCCATCGCCTCGACGTATCTGACGCGGCGGCGGTCGCCGCGTTCCCGGACGTGGTACGCGCCGAACACCCGCGCTTGGACGTGCTGGTCAACAACGCGGGGGTTGCCCTGGGCGGCCAGTTTGAACACCTCAGCGATGACGACTTCGAGTGGCTGTTCGGGATTAACTTCCGGGGTATGGTGCGGATGACCCGCGCCTTCCTTCCCCTGCTCAAGACGAGCGACGAGGCGCGGCTGGTCAACCTATCGAGTGTGTTCGGCCTGGTCGCCCCGCCCGGCCAGACAGCCTACGCGGCCAGCAAGTTCGCCGTGCGGGGCTTCTCTGAGTCGCTGCGCCAGGAGTTGAAGGGGACGCGGGTGGGGGTGACGGTCGTGTATCCGGGCGGGGTCGCCACGTCCATCGCAGCGAAGGCGCGCATGGGGGCGGGTATCTCGCCCGAGGAAGCGGCGCAAGGGCGGGCGGCGTTCGAGAAGGCACTGCGGCTGCCGCCGGCCGTCGCGGGCGAAACGATTGTCAAGGGCATCGAGCGTCGGCAGGCGAGTGTGCTCGTCGGCTCTGACGCCCATCTCATCTCCCTCGTCGAACGTCTGGCGACCGTGTCTTCATGGAGCATCATCGAGCGGCTGAGGCCAAAGTGAGGAGGTATGCGCACGATTATCGGTAAAACAGCGGTGGTGACGGGAGCCTCGCGGGGGATTGGAGTCTACATCGCGCGGGCGCTGGCGGCGGAGGGCGCAAACCTCGTGCTGGCGGCGCGGTCGTCGGCGGAACTGGAAGGGCTGGCGGCCGAGCTACGCGGGCAAGAGGCGCGGGTCATCGCCGCGCCGGTCGACGTGGTCCAGCTGGACGGCCAGACCGCCCTGTTGACGGCAGCGGAGGCGGCGTTCGGGGCGGTGGACATCCTGGTAAACAACGCCGGGTTAGACTTCTATGGGGCGTATCACGAACTGGCTCTGGAGGACATTGAGCCGTTGATACGTCTCAACGTCCTCGCGCCCATGCAGTTGACGCGCCGCCTCCTGCCTGGCATGTTAGCGCGGCGATGGGGGCATATCGTCAACCTGTCCTCGCTGGCGGGCAAGTTCACGCCGGCCTACCACGAAGCCTATAACACCAGCAAGGCGGCCCTGATCCACTTCACCCTATCGCTCCGCGCCTCCTATCGCGGGACCGGCGTCAGCGCCTCGGCTGTGACGCCGGGCTTCGTCCACTCGGCCGGCATGTTTCAGACTATCATGGATGAGACCGGCATCCGACCTGCGCCTATGGTCGGCGCCTCGTCCCCCGAAGCGGTAGCCCAGGCTGTCGTGCGGGCGGTGCGCGAAGACTTACCCGAAGTGGTCGTCAGCCCGCGCCCGATCTGGCCGCTGGTCGTCCTCAAGACATTCTTCCCCCGCTTTACGGAGCGGATTCAGTCACGCTTGGGCAATGATGTCTTCCGCCAGGCGGCCGAGAGACCAAAGGGCTAGTATAACTGAACTTACGTCTTCGGCTGGTTGTCATCCCGAACGAATGTGAGGCATCTGCTCCGTGAGCCTCTCCAGAGCAGATGCCTCACTCTGTTCGGCATGACAAGCTCGCTCTGTCTGAGACCCCGTCTAACGAGTAGGAGAAAGGTATGAGTATAGACCTTGCAGCGTTGCGGCGCCTTGTTGATGAGACGGCCAAGGAACATGGCATCCCTGGCATTTCGGTCGCAGTTGGCCTGGACCGGCAGTCGGTTTGGCCCGTCGTCAGCGGCGTGGCCGAACTGGCGACCAACGCACCCCTCGCCCCGGCCGCCGTCTTCCCAGTCTACAGCATCACCAAAACCTTTATGGCGGTGGCGACGGTCTGCCTGGCGCAGCAGGGCCGTCTGGACCTGGAGACGCCGCTGGGACGCTGGCTCCGCGTGCCGCCGGTTGCCTCGGTGACGCTGCGCCAGGTCCTCAACCACAGCGGCGGTATTCCCGACTATGGCCGCTTCAAGAGCTACCACACCGCCGTCCAGACCACCCCCGGCCAGCCGTGGACGCTTGATCAAATCCTCAATACGACATTGGCTGGCGGCCTCGACTTCCCGCCGGGGCAAGAGTTCCGCTACTCCAACACGGGCTACACCCTCCTGAAGCAAATCCTGCAACTTGTCACGGGCCGCAGCCTGGCCCGGGTCTTGACGGACGAGGTGTTCAGGCCAGTGGGACTGGCATCGGCACGGGTGGTCGAAACACCCGCCGACCTCGCGGAGTTGACGCCCGGCTACACGGAGCTTTTCAGCGTATCCGGCGACCTTCAGGATATGCGCCGGGTTTACCACCCCGGCTGGGTCGCCACCGGCCTGGTTGCCGCTACCGCCGAGGATGTGGCCCGCTTTCTCGACGGGGTGTTCGGCGGGGCGCTCCTCGACCCGCCCTATCTTGCCATGCTGTGCGACCTGCTGCCCGTGCCGCAGTTCGCCGCTGACCCTTACCCGTTTGGCTACGGCCTGGGGCTGATGGGCAAGCGATCCTCCCCCGACTACGGCCCGTTCTACGGCCATGAAGGGGGCGGGCCGGGCTATGGCGCGGCTGCCTACCACGCGCCCGCTGTCCACGGCCACGCACTGACGGTAGCCGTCCTCATCAACCGCGACCCCAGCGAGCAGGCCGGGCGGCTGGCCTTTCGCCTGCTCGACTGGTTTGCGGCTGAACTTGACACTCGTTCGGATTATCACTAGAATATCCCCCACAACTGAAGAGTGTACTCTTATCCAGAGAGGCGGAGGGACCGGCCCGATGAAGCCTCGGCAACCTCTGGGAGAATTAGGAGTTAGGAATTAGGAATTAGGACGCGCAGGGATGACGTCATAATTCTTAATTCATCCGTCTTAATTCGCCCGGAACGGTGCCAATTCCGGCAGACACGTCTGGAAGATAAGAGGGTAGCCCAGGTGAACACACGCGGCCTCCTCTCACTTCGAGCGGAGGCATTTTTGTTGCCAGCGCCCTCACTCCCGCATCCGTCATTCGCACGAAAGGAATTCGTCCATGTCCACTCTACCTCATGTCCTGGGCCTGCGTTGTCGTGAGTGTGGCGCTCGGTATCCGGAAGCGCCCCAGTATGTGTGTGACGAGTGCTTCGGCCCGCTCGAAGTCGAGTACGATTACGACTATATCCGCGCCCACGTCACCCGCGAACGCATCGCCAGCGGCCCCTGGAATCTGTGGCGCTATGCCGACCTCCTGCCTGTCGCCGCCGACAAGGCCGTAGGTATCCCCTCTGGCTTCACTCCGCTGCTCCGCGCCGACCGTCTCGGCCGCGCCCTTGGTCTCAAGCATCTCTACATCAAGAACGACACCGTCAACCCGACCTACTCCTTCAAGGACCGCGTGGTCAGCATGGCGATCAGCAAGGCCGTCGAGTTCGGCTTCGATACCATTGGCTGCGCCTCCACCGGCAACCTGGCGAACTCGGTGGCGGCGCATGCGGCCCGGGCTGGCATCCGTGCCTTTGTCTTCATCCCCTCGGATTTGGAATGGGCCAAGATCAACGCCTCGCTGGTCTATGGACCGACGCTGGTCGCCGTGGACGGCACCTATGACGACGTCAACCGCCTGTGCGCCATGCTGGCCGATGAGTACGGCTGGGCGTTTGTCAATGTCAACGTCCGCCCCTACTACTCGGAGGGCGGCAAGACACTGGGCTACGAGGTGGCGGAGCAGTTGGGCTGGCGCGCGCCCGACCATGTGGTGGTGCCGATGGCGTCCGGCTCAGTGCTGACCAAGATCACCAAGGGTCTGGACGAGTTCAAGAAGCTGGGGCTGATTGACAATCGTCCGACCCGCGTCTCCGGCGCGCAGGCGGCCGGCTGCTCGCCCATTGTGAATGCCTTTGTTCAGGGCAAGAGCCACGCCGAGCCGGTGAAGCCTAACACCATCGCCAAGTCCCTTGCCATTGGCTCGCCGGCTGACGCGCCGTATGCCCTACGCATCTTCCGCGAGACAGGCGGTGCGGCCGAGGTGGCGACGGATGACGAGGTCATCGAGGGCATTTGTCTGCTGGCCGAGACGGAGGGCATCTTCGCCGAAACGGCCGGTGGCGTGACCATCGCCGTCTTGAAGAAGCTGGCCCAGAGTGGTAGAATAGCGCCCGACGAGGTGACGGTGGCCTATGTGACAGGTAACGGCCTCAAGACGAGCATCGTCCTGGAGGGTCGTCTGGCCGAAGGGCTGCACATCAAGCCGACGCTGCGCTCCTTCGAGGCGGCGCTGAGTGAGCGACAGGAGCGGCAGGCGGCCTAACGACGGAGGACGAAGGACCGGGGACCGCTACGCGAGGCAGAAGGCGGTAGGCGGAGAGACGAATCCGCGAATTGGTAGGAATGAACACGAATAGGGGAAGGCAGCGTAGGGGTAGCCCTCCGTGGCTACCCTCGGCGTAGCTGATACTGACTACTGACTACTGGGATCAGAATGGCGTTTATCAACTTTGCCAAGGGCCAGACACCGGGTGTCGAGGGGCAGACACACCTGTATTTTCTGGCGATGGCGCTGGTGCCAGAGGACTTTGAGGCGTTGGAAGGGCTACAACGCGGCGACATCGAGTGGCGTTTTATGGCCCTGACCAACACGCGCACGGGCCAGCCGGTGCCCATCGCCTTTAGCTCGACCGCCTTGATGATGCAGTTTACCAAGGTGGGGCGGGGGCTGGGCGAGTTACCCCAGTCCACCGAGATCATACGCACTGAGGTCAGCCTGCTGCGAGGAGGACCCTGCCCCTACGACATCTGGCTGGACCCGACGGCCGACGCCTTCCGCCATTTGCAGGCCACCGGCGCGTACCACTTATCCGAGGCTGGACTGGAGTCGTTGCTCTAAGGGAGAGAGGCATGACCGATATGGAACACACCATCATCAAGCGTGTTCTAAGCTGGCCGGAAATCCAAACCCTGGTGAGCCGCCTGTCGGCGCGGCTGCCACGTGACTTCGACGCCTTGCTCATCATCACGCGGGGCGGACTGGTGCCCGGCGGGCTGCTTAGCGAGGAACTCGATATTCGCAATGTGCTGGTCGCGGCGGTCCAGTTCTACAGCGGCATCGGTCAAACCCTCGACCAGCCCATCTTTTTCCAGTTCCCGGCCGACCCCATCCTCTACGGCAAGCGCATCCTGGTGGTGGACGACATCTGGGACAGCGGGCGCACCGCGATGGCGGTCCGCGAGCGCGTGCGCGATGCGGGCGGCACGCCCGTGCTGGCCGTCCTCCAGTACAAGCCGCGGCGGTCGCGCTATCCAGACCAGCCGCCGGAGTACTATGCAGAAGAGACGGACGACTGGATTGTGTACCCGTGGGAGACAGAAGAATAGGAAGAGATTAGAAGCGGGAGGAAGGTGGGGAAAGTAGGACAGATGCGGTTGGCCGTCCTGGCTGATATTCATGGCAACGCCTGGGCGTTGGAGGCTGTGCTGCGCCATGCCCGCCGCTACTCCCCTGACCAGTACGTCGTCCTCGGCGACTTGCTTGCCGATGGCCCCGACCCGCTGGGAACGCTCCAGCAACTGGAGAGCCTCGACGGCGCGCCAATGGTGCGGGGCAACACCGACCGCTACCTGGCCGACCTGGACAACCTGGCCCCACCGCGCTCCGAGATGCCGGGCCTGGTAGCAACCTGGCGCTGGGGGTTGGCCCAGATAGGGGAACGCGGGCGGCAATACCTCGCCCGTCTCCCTACCCACGCCTGGCTGGACACGCCTGCCGGGCGTGTCCTGGCGGCGCACGGCATCCCGGACGATGACGAAGCGGTGGTCTTGCCGAGTGAGGCTGGCTCGGCGGACCCGTTACGACGCGACGGCGCGCGGGTGGCTCTAGTGGGGCATACTCACGCGCCGTTTGTATGGCAGCCGCATGACCTATTGGTCATCAACCCCGGCAGCGTCGGACTCTCGCAGGGGACGGGCTGGCGGGCCAGTTATGCGGTCCTTGACCTCTCAGCCGACGATGGCGTGTTGGTCAGGCATAAGCAGGTCGAGTGGGATGTGGCCGCATTTGTGCGCGCCTTCGAGGGCGGGATCCCCGTCAACCGCAAGGCCGCGCCGATGCTAGAGGAATTGAGGGCATGGCAGATTTAGGGCGGTACTCGCGGCAAACGGTTTTCCCCGGCATCGGCGAAGTCGGACAGCGTAAGCTCCTCGACTCGCGCGTGGCCGTCATCGGCGTGGGCGCGCTGGGCACGGTCATCGCGCAGAACCTGGCCCGCGCCGGTGTAGGCTTCCTGCGCCTATGCGACCGCGATTTCGTCGAGGGCCACAATCTCCAGCGGCAGGTCTTGTTTGACGAGGCCGATGCCGAGGCGGGCGCGCCCAAGGCCGTCGCCGCGCAGGCCCACCTGGCTCAGATCAATTCCGGGGTTCAAGTCGAGCCGGTCGTGGCCGATGTGACCGCCGAGAATGTCTATGACCTCATCGCCGACGTGGACCTGGTGCTGGATGGCACGGACAACTTCGACACGCGCTATGTTCTCAACGACGCCTGCGTCAAGTGGGGCAAGCCGTGGGTCTATAGCGGCGTGGTCGCCAGCTACGGCATGACCATGACCATTCGCCCCGGCCAGAGCGCGTGTCTGCGCTGCGTCTACCCGGAGCCGCAAGGCGCCGGCGGCGACACATGCGAGACGGCGGGTGTCCTCAACGGGGCAGTCGGCGTGGTGGCGTCGCTGGCCTCGACCGAGGCGCTCAAGCTGCTGGTCGGCGCTGGCACGGTAAACCCTGGCCTGATCTATGTGGACGTGTGGAACAACACCTTCGACCAGTTCCCCATCGCCCGGCGGCCGGGCTGCCCGACGTGCGACAAGGGCGAATACACCTTCCTGGAAGAGCGTCTCGACCAGACGGCGACGCTCTGCGGCCGGGACGCCGTGCAGGTGCGGCCGGCCGGCGCGGCGCGGCTGGACCTGGCCGCGCTAGGCGGGCGGCTGGGGCATCTGGGCGAGGTGAGGGTGACGCCCTACCTGGTGCGCCTGCTCGTGGACCGCTACGAGTTGACCATCTTTCCCGACGCCCGCGCCATTATCAAGGGGACGAGTGACCCGGCCGTGGCGCGGGGGCTGTACGCCAAATATATCGGCATGTAACCTTTTTTCCAGGAGCGCCGTATGCGTCTTACCATGAAATTTGGAGGGACATCGGTTGGGACAGGCCCGCGCATTGCCGCCGTGGCCGGGCTGGTGCGCGAGGCCGCGCTCCAGGGCCACCAGGTGGCCGTCGTCGTCTCCGCCATGAGCGGCGTGACCGACGCTCTCATCCGCGCCGCCCGCACTGCCGCCGAGGGCGACCCCACCACCTACCGCAGTATCCGCGATGACCTGCTCATGCGTCACTGGCAGGTCGTGCGGGAGGTGGCGAACCCACAGGAAGCCGGCGCGCTCAACGAGGAGATTCGCGCGGTCCTCGATAACCTGGAAAACCTGTGTCGGGCCATCCACGTGCTGGGCGAAGTCACGCCCCGCGCGATGGACCTGATTTCGAGCCTGGGGGAACGGTTCACGGCCAGCCTCACCGCCGCCGCCCTTCGCGCGCAGGGCCAGCCGGCCGAGGCGCTCCTGGCAACCGAGCTGATCCTGACGGATGCCACGTATGGCGGGGCAAACCCGGACATGGCGGCGACGCGGGAACGGACGCGCGGCCGGCTGCTGCCCCTCCTGGAGCACGGCGTCATCCCGGTAGTGACCGGGTTTATGGGCGCGACGGCCGATGGTCATGTGAGCACGCTCGGACGCGGCGGCAGCGACTACTCCGGCTCGCTCATCGGCGCGGCGGTGGATAGCGACGAGGTCTGGATCTGGACCGACGTGGACGGCATCCTGACCGCCGACCCGCGCGTCGTGCCCGACGCCCAGACGCTGCCCTCCGTGTCTTTCTCCGAGGCGGCCGACCTGGCCTACTACGGCGCGAAGGTGCTCCATCCCAAGTCGATCCTGCCCGCCGTCGAGCGGGGCATCCCCATTCGCATCAAGAATACCTTCAACCCAAGCCACCCCGGCACAGTTGTCATCAGCCATAGCGAGGCCAATGGCCGCACCGTCAAGGCTATCACCGCCATCAAGGGCCTGAGCCTGGTCACTGTCGAGGGCAAAGGCATGCTTGGCGTGCCGGGCGTGGCGGCCAAAGTCTTCGGCGCGGTCGCCGACGCCGGCGTCAATGTCCTGATGATCTCCCAGTCATCATCCGAGCAGAGCATCTGCTTCACCGTATTGGCCGAAAGCAGCGCGCGCGTCGTCGCCTCCCTCGAACGGGCCTTCGAGCTAGAACTCGCACGCCGCAATATCGACCGCATCGTCGCCCAGGATGGCGTCGGCATCGTTTCGGTTGTGGGGGCCGGCATGAAGGCAGTGCCCGGCATCGCGGGCAAAGTTTTCGGCGCGCTGGGTCGGGCGGGCATCAATGTTATTTCCATCGCGCAAGGCTCCTCCGAGCATACGATGTCCATGGTCCTGGCTGAAGCCGACCTGGTCCGGGCCGTCCAGGGCATCCACGCCGAATTCGAGCTAGGCCGCCCCGTGGCCGAGGCCCTGGCGGCGTCATGATCGTGTCGGCGGCCGCCTTCTCCGAGTACTGGCAGCGCGTCCACAAGCGCACCCGCGACACGGTAGCAACCATCCCGCCCGATCGCCTCGACTGGCGGCCGGCGCCGGGTGAGCTGTCGTGCGCCGACATTGCCCGCCACATCGCCTCCACCCGGCGCATGAACATCATCAGCGCGACCCTCGGCGGCGGGCTATACCCCGGCCACGACGAGCGCCTGGGCGCAACGCTGGACCAGTTGCTCTACTACCTGGATGCGACGAACGCTGAGATCAGCAATCGGCTGGCAGGGATGCCCGACGCGGAGATGACCGAGCCGCGCATGTCCAACCAGGGCGGACCGTACCCCGCCTGGAACATCCTGCTCGCCATGATAGAGCACGAAGTCCATCACCGTAGCCAGCTAGCCGTATACCTGACGCTTATTGGCATTCAGCCGCCGGCCCTCTACGGCCTGCACGTGGAAGACCTGCGTCAATGACCAGACTAGAGGCCCAGGACCCAGGCGACCAGATAGATTGGCTTGCCACCCTGCCTCTCTGGCCGCTTCAGGAGTGACCATGCCCGACCTTGTGCCCGTGATTTTGCTCGGCGTCGGCAATGTTGGCCGTGCGCTGGTGCGCCAGATCATCGACCTTCGCGAGCTGCACGCCCACCGCCTGCGCACCCGCTTCGACCTCGTAGCGGTCGCCGATAGTGATGGTGCCATCTTCGAGCCGGCTGGCTTCAGCGACGCCACGCTAGAGACCTTGCTCAGCTACAAGGCGGGCGGCGGCAAGTTCCGCCAGCACGAGCTAGGCTACGATCAGGGCGACCTGACTGGCCTCGTCGACGTAGCTGGCGACGACGGCGCGATCGTGGTCGATCTCAGCGCCTCGGCGGCGACCATCCCCGCCCTCGAAAGCGCGCTAGATCGGGGCTACGGCGTGGTCACCGCCAACAAACTCCCCCTGGCTGCCGACCTGCTCACCTGGCAGCGGCTGACCGACCACCGCCGTATGCGTTGGGAGGCCACCGTCGGCGCGGGCCTACCCGTGATTATTACCCTGCACAACCTGCTCGACACAGGCGACGAGGTCCAGCGCATCGAGGGCGCGCTCAGCGGAACCCTCGGCTACCTGTCGAGCGAACTCGAAAAGGGCACACTCTTTTCAGTTGCCGTGCGCGAGGCCAAAGCGTGCGGCTATACCGAACCTGACCCACGCCAGGACCTGGGGGGGCTGGACGCCGCCCGCAAGGCTCTCATCCTGGCGCGGATGCTTGGCTATCCCCTCGAATTGGCGGATGTTGAGGTCGAAAGCCTCTACCCAGCCGACATGGACAGTCTCAGCGTCGCTGAGTTCCTGGCCGCGCTGCCCGCCCTCGACGAGATGTACGCGGCGCGGACCGCCCAGGCCCGTGCCGACGGCAAGAGGCTTCGCTACGTTGCCGAGGTCGGCGGCGGACAGGCGCGGGTAGGCCTACAACCGCTAGCCCCCGGCAATCGTGTGGCGCAGGTTAGTAGTTCGGATAGTATTGTCGTCTTCCACACGGCGCGCTATAGCGACAACCCCCTCGTTGTCAGCGGTCGCGGCGCTGGAGCCGTGAATACTGCCGCCGGTGTGCTGAGCGACATGATGGCCCTGGTCTGAGGACGCGAGGAGAACCCTATGCCAAAGATCAAATGTGGTGTCCTGGGCGCAACCGGCGCCGTGGGGCAGCGCTTCATCCAGCTACTAGCCAATCACCCCTGGTTTGAGGTTGTCGTTGTTGCCGCCTCGGACAACTCGGTAGGCAAGACCTATGGCGAGGCGGCGCGCTGGTACGTCTCTCCTGACATGCCGCCCGCCGTGCGTAACCTCCTCGTTGAGCCAGTTGAGCCAGGCCTGGATTGCGAGCTCATCTTCTCGGCGCTTCCAACTGAGGCCGCCGGTCCGACCGAACTGGCCTTCGCCGCCGCCGGCTATGTGGTATCCACCAACGCCAGTTCGCACCGCATGGCCCCCGATGTTCCCCTGCTCATCCCGGAAGTCAACGCCGACCACCTGCCCCTGATCGCCATTCAGTGGAAGAAGCGTGGCTGGGAGCGCGGCTTCATCGTTGCTAACCCCAACTGCTCGACCATTCACATGACCCTGGCCCTCAAGCCCCTCCACGATGCCTTTGGCCTCCGTAAGGTCGTAGTCACCACGATGCAGGCCGTGTCAGGGGCGGGCTACCCTGGCGTGCCGAGTCTGGACATTATCGACAATGTCATTCCCTACATCGGCGGCGAGGAGCCAAAGATGGAGACTGAGCCGCTCAAGATTCTGGGTCGCGTCGCCGATGGCGCGATGCAACTGGCCGACTTCCGCATCAGCGCCACTTGCAACCGGGTGGGCGTCCGTGATGGCCACCTTGAAGCCGTCATCGTGGAACTAGAGCGCAAGCCGAGCCTGGAGGAATTCACCGAGGCGCTCGCCACGTTCCAGGGCGAGCCACAAGTGTTGCGCCTGCCCAGCGCGCCGGCCTGGCCCATTATTGTGCGCAAGGAGGCCAATCGCCCCCAGCCGATGCTCGACCGGGATGTGCAGGCGGGTATGGCGTCAGTTGTCGGCCGCCTTCGCCCCGACACCGTGCTCGACTACAAGTTTACCGTGCTGGGCCACAACACTCTGCGCGGTGCGGCGGGCGGGGCCATCCTCAATGCCGAGCTACTAGTTGCCAAAGGCTACCTGACGTTGCAAGACACCCTCTTCCGCCAGACGACCCGCACCGCCGTCGCCGTCCCCAAGGCCATCTTCGAGCGGATGCTCAACCAGGCTCGCCAGGGCGCGCCGGTTGAGGTGGGGGGCGTCCTCGCCACCGCCTCTGGCCAGCCTATGCAGTTGCTGAAGGCGCGCAACTCAGCCGACGACCCCGAGCATGCCTACCAGATGGCAACTGAGGATCAGCGTCGCATCCTGGCCGAGATTGACGAGAAGGGCCTGGATATCTTCGCCGTCTATCATTCGCACCCCAGCGCACCCGCCTACCCCGTGGCGAGGGACCTGACCGGGGCGTACTATTCCAACGCCTACTACCTGGTGCTGTCCCTGGCCGACCCCGGCCGCCCTGTGCTGCGCGCCTTCCGAATTGACCAGACGCGCGGGGATGTGGTAGAGTACCCCGTGGACATCAAGTAGCGCCGCTCGTGCCCATTCTAGCGAGCGGTAGCCGGAGAATCTGCCATGCACGTACGTGTCGCGTTGCTGCCCGGAGACGGCATCGGCGTGGAAGTGACGAACGCGGCGACGCGCGTTCTGGATGCGGTGGGCCGCGAATTCGGCCACCAGTTTGAGTATACCAGCGACCTTATCGGCGGTAGCGCCATCGATGCGGCCGGCACAGCCCTGCCGGCCGAGACCGTCGCCGCCTGCCAGGCCGCCGACGCGGTGCTGCTCGGCGCGGTCGGTGGCCCCCAGTGGGACAACCCGAAGGCGTCCGTGCGCCCCGAGCAGGGACTGCTCGGCCTGCGCGCCGCGCTAGGGGTGTTTGCCAACCTGCGCCCGGTGCGTGTCCACCCGTCGCTGGCCGACGCCACCCCGCTCAAGGCATCGCTGGTGGCCGGCGTCGACTTGATGGTGGTGCGAGAGTTGACGGGCGGCATCTACTTTGGTCAGCCCCAGGGCCGTAGCGATGGTCCCCAGGGCCGGGCAGCGGTTGACACGTTGAACTACAACGAGACCGAGGTGCGCCGCTGCCTCGACGTCGCCTATCACCTCGCCCGCCAGCGGCGGCGCAAGGTGACCCAGGTAGACAAGGCGAATGTCCTGGCCTCCTCGCGGCTATGGCGCGAAGTGCATCACGAGGTCGCGGCGCATCACCCTGACGTGCGCCACGAGGATGTCCTGGTGGATGCGATGGCGATGCACCTTATCCGCCGCCCGGCCGACTTTGATGTTATCGTGACCGAGAATCTGTTTGGCGACATCCTCACCGACGAGGCGGCCGTGCTGGCGGGAAGCCTGGGGATGCTGCCCTCAGCATCCATCGGCGAGGCGCACAATCGTCACCGCCATCCGCGCGGCCTGTACGAGCCGGTCCACGGCTCAGCGCCGGATATTGCTGGCCGGGGCATCGCCAACCCGTTGGGCGCGATTCTCAGCGTGGGGCTGTTGCTACATCACTCCCTCGGCCTGACGACGGAAGCCGCGGCGGTGGAGAACGCGGTCGATCGTGTGCTGACGGCTGGTTACCGTACGCCCGACCTGGCGAGCGGCGAGGGAACCCAGACTCTGGGCACCACGGAGATGACCGACGCGGTGATTGCGCGCCTCCACTAGACAGGATTCGGGGGGTGGAAGGAAGTGCGATGAAGCGACCTGGGACCGCCCCACGGGCCTGGCTCGTGGCGGCGCTCGTCGTTGTCGCCCTGGTAGGGGGCTGGGTCCGCGCCGGTGCGGCGTGGGCGGGTAGTCCCGATGCGGGCGACGCGCCCGCCTCGCAGGACACGCGGCCGCATGGCGGCCCGGGCGCGCCGCCCGTGACGCGGTTCGCTGGCCCCTCGCCTTCGGAGAGCGCGAGGCTGGGCGGCCCGCGCCGTGAGACGCCCGCGCCCCACCCCTATGAGTGGCTTATTCCCGATAGCGAACTGGTCAATGGACCGACGGCGGCCGACTTCGATGTACGCGCCTTCGTCAAGAGCTACCCTGGCGACTTGAAGAGTTTCAGCCAGGAAGTGGAGGGGCAGTCGCGCGACGGCATCGAGCTTATCGAGATGATTGCTCACCGCTATAGCGTGAATCCACGGCTCTTGCTGGCCTTGCTGGAGTGGAAGGGCGGCTGGTTGACCAGGACGGAGATTGCGGAGCGCGAGCAGATCTACCCCTTCGGCTTCGAGGTGTGGTGGGCTAAGGGCTTCTATAAGCAGATGGAGTGGGTCGCCAACTACCTGAATGCCGGTTTCTACTCGTGCGCCGAGCGCGGCTACTGCGAGACCTGGTTCCAGGACGGCGTGCGGCAGCCGACGCCGCCCGAGGGTCTCAATAGCGGCTCGGCGGGCCTGTCCCACTTTCTGGCCCGCATGGTCAAGCAGGCCGAGTGGGACGCGCTCCGTGCGCCCGATGGCGACTTCATGCAGACGTATCGCCGCCTGTTCGGCGATCCCTGGCAGCGCGCCTACGATGGCCCACTGGTCCCCGACGGGCTGACGCAACCGGCCATGAAGTTGCCATGGGCGGCCGGGGAGACGTGGTGGTACACCGGCGCACCGCATGGTGGCTGGGGGCCAGGCTCGGCCTGGGGCGGTATCGACTTTGGCCCCGGCGATGCGCCGGGTACGTCAGAGCGTCGCCAAACGGGTTGCTTCGACGCCACGGAATACTGGGTCCGGGCGATGGTCCCCGGCCTGGTGGCGGTCTCCGACTTTGGCGAGGTCATCCAGGATCTGGACGGCGACGGCGACGTGCGCACCGGCTGGACGCTGATCTACAACCACATTGCGGCCCAGGACCGGGTGGACCAGGGCCGCTGGCTGCGGGTGGGTGATGCCATTGGACATCCGTCCTGCGAGGGCGGTTGGGCCAGTGGGACCCATGTTCACCTGGCGCGCCGCTACAATGGCGTCTGGATGAGCGCCATGGGGTCGGACAGCGTGCCCTTCACCCTCTCCGGATGGCAGCCCCACTCGTCGGGTGTCGAGTATCAGGGAACCCTGACCCACGATGAGTTGCCCCCTCGCCGTGCCGTGCCGTGGCGAGTCAACGGGCAGAATGATGTGGAGTCAGACAACTGGCCTTCGCGCTAGCGGCCCTACCGCCGACAGCCCCACGTCGCCGGTGACGTGGGGCTGTTACGTGCGCGATGGTGTTGCGGTGCCGGCCGGGCCGGGCCCGCGATGCGTTGACAGTCGAGACGAATGCCCCGGTCGGCTTAGCCGCCCCGGTTGGAGTAGCTTCCCGTGGGGCGGGGTTGCGACTCGTTGACCCGCAACTCTCGGCCCTGGAGCGAGTAGCCGTTGAACATCTGGATGGCCTGCAGAGCGGCCGCCTCGTCGGCCATCTCGACGAAGGCGAAGCCTCGCGGCCGGTTGGTCTCTCGATCCATCGGGACGGCGACGTCGACAACCTCGCCGGCGCCACTGAAGAGGGACTTCAGCTCGTCAGCGGTCGTGCGGTAGGGAAGGTTGCCGATATAGAGTCTGTTCGTCTGCATGGTACTCGTCTCCTCGAAGCTACACCATGAAGCGCCACGCCACACACCATTCGCCAGGACAAGACCCGGTGGTTGGGCGCAAACCAGGGGACCGGGCGTCCGCTGACGCTTATGGTCAATTTAACACAGGTCCCGACGCTTGTCAAGGTGTATTCATGCCTTTTCCTTGCGGCGGTCAAAACAGATAAAGTGAGGCGGCCATGCCCGAAGTCTACAATCAGGCTGATCTGTTGCGCGCCCGCCAATACGCCGCGAAAGGTCGGCAGGACAGCCTGCGCCTGACGCAACTGACACGAGGCGACCTGCGGCGGGTTGATCTGGCGGGGGCTGACCTGACGGCGGCGACCCTGCAAGCGGGTCTCTTGGGCGAGATCAATCTGCGCGGGGCGACGCTGTCTGGCGCTGATGTGCGCGATGCCAGCCTGGAGCGGGCCGACCTGGTGGGCGCGCGCCTCGACGGCGCTCAGCTGACGCGCGCCCGACTGGCTGACGCGGACCTGAGCGACGCGGACCTGAGCGGGGCGCGGCTGCGGGAGGCTGACCTGAGTCGAGCGCGGCTCCATCACGCCTGCTTGCGGGGTGCGACGCTTCAGGAGACGGTTCTGGCGGGCGCTGATCTGAGCGGAGCCGATTTGCGTGAGGCTCGCCTGTTGGGGACCGACTTGCGCGGGGTGAATCTTAGTGGGGCGAATCTCAGCGGGGCGATGCTCTGGTGGCCCCGGCTGGATGGGGCGAATCTGACCGGCGCGACTCTAGACGACCTGAAGCTGGTCGGTGTGACGCTAGAAGAGCTAGGAGAACTAACGGTAGATTGATGGCAACTACGGAACACAGAAGGCGCGGAGCATCCCATCTCCGCGTCTCCCGTGGTTCCGCTTACGGTTGTCCTGGAAAGGCCGACATGTAGTCCCGGCCGACGTTGGCGCGCTCTACCTGCCAGCCTCGCGGGTTGAGGGGGTCATAGGTGAGAATGGCGCGCTGGAAGGCTTGCACCTGGATAGGGCGGCCGACAAGATCGCCCTTGGTAACGGTGGCCGTCATCGGCTCAGTGACCGGCAGGCCCAGATCGTGCAGCCAACCGCCGGGGAAAAGGTCGCGGCGGTTGATGTACTGCCAGAAGACGGGCGGGACGCTATGGCCCGGCGCGGCGTTCAGGTACGCGTCGAGCGGGATGAAGGTGTCCCCGTTCGGTAGGTGCGCGACGCCGTGCCTGAAGCCGGCTGGTGCGGGCAGCAGGCGATGCTCGGCGGCTGCGTCGGCCAGGTCCGCGTAGCTGACGGTGGACTCGTCGCCGCCGACGGGCAGCGGGGCGCGCGCCTGGATGAGGGCGTCTACGAGGAGACCGTACATTACTCGCCAGTTGGGGTCGCGCTCTTCGATCGAGTGGTCCTCGACGCGGCCCTTCTCGAACATCTGGGAGGGATAGGGGCCGATGCGCTCTGACGCGCGCAGGGGACTACCAAGGAGCCGCCAGCCGTCGTGGGCATCGTAGTAGGCGCGGAACCAGGACACGACGGCGATACGGTCGTCGGGGGTGGCAGCGGTGTACTGCCAAAGGCTGTTGTCGATGGTGGCCAGCAGCTTCGCCTCGGACGCGACGTAGGCCAGGCTGGTGACCGCGCCTGGGGCCAGGCTGTTCACTGCTTGCCACGTGGCCCCGCTGTCCCAGGTTTCGAATATGGCGTGTTGCAGGCTATCCCCGGCGCACGGCCCCTCCCCCTGCGTCGCGCCGAAGCTCGCGGCTGTAAACAGGTGCGCTGACCGCGTCGGGTCAACGGCCAGGGCCGTCAGCCGCGGGCTGCCAGGCTCGCTACCCGCCTGCTCTCCGCTCCTGCCGCACAGGGGCGGCGTGATGTCCTGCCAAGTATGGCCGAAGTCGGCGGTTGTGCGCAGCGCGGCCAGGTGAGCGTCGATGGCGCTTGCCCAGCGGACGTAGAGGAGGCCGTCGTGGTCGGTGATCCGCATCTCCCGTGGCGCTGACATGGGCGAGCGCGGGTAGGGACCGACTCCTTGTGGATTCCACCCGCCCTCGATGGTCCACGGCTGGCCTTCATCGCCCACCACCACCAGGCCGCCGCCGTGATACGCGCCGTAGGCGGCAATCACGGCATGGGATGGGGCGGCCAGGCTCGCGATGCCCTCACCGCCCATTGCCCGCTGACCCGCCCATGCCACGCGCCACGTCGCGCCCTGATTGTCGCTCTCAAGGACGCCATACTGTTGATCGGGGAGGTGCGATACACCAACGATGACACGGTGGGCGGGGATGCGCGAGACGGCGACTGCGCTCAGCCACCCTTGCGCAGGCTGGTAGACCTGATGCCAGGTCCGTCCGCCATCTGAGCTGCGGAAGAGGCCTTGCTGAGGTGCGTCAGGGCCGACGATGACGTACAGGAGATTGGAGTCCAGGGGGTCGATGGCCAGGTGGCGCAGAGCGCCGGCCGATGGGACAGCGAGGGGCTGCCAGGACACGCCCTCGTCGGCGGAGCGGAAGAGGACGGTGTCGCCCAGGGCGTACACAGTTCCGTCGGGCGCAATCTGCACCGAGGAGATGGGCTGACGTAGGGAACTGCGAGACCAGCCATTATCGGCGGCGACGTGCGAGACAGCCAGGGCGATCAGAGCGAAGACGATGAGCAGGAGTCGAATCAGGCGCATAAGGCCTCCTTGCATACCTCTCTACCCTGTATACGTCTCATGACTCGTTGGGGTTTCGATTGGCTTGGGTTCTCGTTGCAGGAGATGGAGGTAAGTATGGCGAAGGCGCTATTGCTGGTGGACGATCTGTTCTTCAGTGTGCAGTTGGAGACGGCGGCACGGATAGTAGGGCTGGAGCCTTTAGCCGGGCCAGGGCCGGGCATGGTCAAAGCTCTGGCTGACCCCGACCTGCGTCTGGTCGTGCTCGATCTGGCCGTCCGCGCTCGCCCGTGGGCCGAGGTATTGGCCGAGGTACGGGCAGCGCGCGAGGACGTTCCCGTCGTCGCCTATGGCCCCCATGTCGATGTCGAGGCGCGGCGGGCGGCCGAAGCGGCGGGCGCCACGCGCGTCGTCACCAAGCGGCAACTGGTGACGGACCTGCCGGGGCTGCTGCGCGAGATGGCGTTTGGACAGCAGGGTTGACTCTATGCTATACTTGGGCTTCTAGACCGCGTTCCCATCGCTAGTTGCCAGGAGTAGGGTCTGTGAGACGGTATCATACCACGTTTTGGGGCTGCCAGATGAACGAGGCGGATACGCAGCGCGTGGCCGCCGAACTGGAAAGGCTCGGCTATGTCTACACCGATGAGGCCGAGCAGGCCGATGTCGTGGTGCTAAACACCTGCGTCGTGCGGCAAAGCGCGGAGGACAAGGTTTACGGCAAGCTGGGCGCGCTCAAGCCCGTGAAGACGGCGCGGCCCGATATGGTGATTAGCGTCATGGGCTGCCTGGTCGGTCAGGGCACGAAGCAGGCTGACGCCCTCCGCAAGGCCTATCCGATGGTCGATGTGTTCATGTCCCCCTCGGAGACGCGCCCCCTGGTCGATTTTCTCCAGGCACGGGACATGGACCGCCTGGCGCAGGAAGTGGACCTGTCGGCGCTGGCGACGCGCTATCAGGCACAGGATGAGGAGCTGGCCTTGCCTACCCACGAGCGGGGCCGCATCCAGGCCAACGTGCCCGTCATGTACGGCTGCGACCACGTCTGTACTTTCTGCATCATCCCCGCGCGCCGGGGCCGCGAGCGCAGCCGTTCGGCCGACGACATCGTGCGCGAGGTGCGCTCGCTGGTGGGGCAGGGGGTGAAAGAGGTGATGCTGCTTGGCCAGATCGTTGACCGTTTTGGCTACGACAGCGGCGACCATGCGGGCCTGTCCAGCCTCCTGCGACGGCTGAATGCTGTTGATGGCCTGGAGCGCATCCGCTTTCTGACATCGCATCCGAGTTACATGACGGATGAGTTGCTAGAGACGGTGGCCGAGGCGCCCAAGGTGATGGAACATATCAATGTGCCGGTGCAGGCGGGGCATGATGTGACGCTGCAACGCATGAAGCGCGGCTACACGACTGACGACTATCGCCGACTAGTAGAGCGCATCCGGCGCACGGTTCCCAACGTCGCCATTCACACCGATATCATCGTCGGCTTCGCGGGCGAGACGGATGAGCATTTCCAGGGCACGGTTGATCTGCTACGCGAACTCAAGCTGGACAAGGCGCATCTGGCAATGTATTCGCCGCGACCGGGCACGGTCTCAGCGAAAATCATGGCCGACGATGTGCCGCCGACTGAGAAGGCGCGTCGCCTGCATCTCCTGGACGAGCTACAGCATACGGTGGTCGCCGACATCAATGCCCGCTACCTGGGGCAAAGCGTGCAGGTGCTGGTCGAAGGTCGGCATAAGGGCAAGTGGCGCGGCCGTACCCGCAACGACAAGCTGGTGTTCTTCGAGGACGCGACGCGGGACTGGACCGGGCGGCTGGTCGATGTCGAGGTGACGTGGACGGGGCCGTGGTCGATGCAGGCGCGCCTGCCGCAGCCCATGACCGTCGAACGCGAGGTGATTCCGCTGGTAGCGGGCTGAGACGGCTACGCACATGACATGCTCGCGCGGGACGGCCACGTCCCGCGCTCGTGTTGTATGGCGGCTGCGACCAACCGCCGCGCTAGCTCTGCCCCGCGCTTGCCACCGCTCGCAGCGCTGCCACGACCACGATGCCGACGACCATGGCTAGCAGCACGTTACGGGTGCG
>JAHCIE010000129.1 GCA_026129385.1 Anaerolineae bacterium | reverse complement strand
CCCGTCGGCGGGTCAGCCACCGAGCCTGACCACTGGCTCCACGCGCCGTTTTCGTAGCGTAGGATGGTCTGCGCGTCGCCCACTGCCCAGCCCTCGGTTGTCGACACCATGGCGACCGAGTTCAGGTTGGTGGTTGTCGGCGAGTTCTGGCTCTGCCATTGCTGGCCATTCCAGCGCAGGATGACGCCGCCACTGCCCACCGCCCAGCAGTTGAGCGAGTCGATGCAGTCCAGGCCGCGCAGGTCGGCCGTCGTGCCGGAACTGACGGTTGCCCACTGGGGTGGCGGTGTCGGCGTGTTGGTCGGCGTGGGCGAAGGGGTGGCGGTTTTGGTCGGCGTGTTGGTGGCCGTTGGCGTCCAGGTGCTGGTCGGCGTGTTGGTGGCCGTTGGGATCGGCGTGTTGGTAAACGTAGGCGTGGGTGTGGACGTTGCTGACGGCGCGACGGTCTGGGTCGGCGATGGCGTCACGCCCGGTGCGAGCGTCGCCGTGGCCGTCGGTGAGGCGGGCGGCGTGGGCGTGCTCGTTGCGGGGGCGCGACCCATGATGAGCGGTAGATACACCTTGATGGGCTGGCTGCGCGGCGTGGGCGACAGGGTCGGCGATGCCGTGCGCGTGGCGGTGGGGGTGGCGGTGACGGTCGGCGTGACGCCGGGGGGCAGGGTGGCCGTGGGCGTCGGGGACAGCGTCGCGGTGGCGGTGGCGGTGGCAGTGGCGGTGGCGGTGGCAGTGGCGGTGGCGGTGGCGGTGGCGGTGGCGGTGGGCGTTGGCGTCGCCGCGTTGGCCGTGCTATCCCAGTGGATGATGCCGTGGCTGGCCGTGCCGAACCACACGTCGCCGTCCGGCCCGAAGGCGATGGACGAGATATTGTCGTCGACCAGGGGGAACTGATCGCGGCCGATAGCCTGCCAGGTCGAGCCGTTGAGAACATGAACGGCGTTGAAGGTGAGGGGCTGGCTCAGCGCCTGGTCGATTATGAAGTTGCTCTCGGACGCCAGGTCGGCGATCCACTCGTGGGTTGTCGCTGCCCAGATGCGCCCGGCCGGGTCTTCCTTGATGGCGCTGACGTAGCCTTCGTACTGCCAGTTCTGCGCCGTCTGCCAATTGCTGCCGTCGTACAGGCTGAGCACGGCGTCGGTGTGGCCCTGGTTGCGCACCCAGCGCGGCGCGCAGGAGAAGCACAGGCTGAACGAGCCGGGCAGGATGGTGTGAATGGTGTAGCTGCCCGCCCAGACGCGGTTCTGGCTATCGACCAGAATCGAACGGTAGTCGGTATCCCATCCTTCGAGGCCGGGCGTGTTGTCCCTCGTCCAGCTCGACCACAGACCGGTGGCGCTGTTCCAGCGGCCTACGCCGCCAGGGACGACCGTGCCGTTAGCCCCGCCGCCCGGGAAGCGGTAGGACGGGTGGAACGCGGCCCATACGTCGCAGTTGCTCTGGTTCAGGGAGAGCGCGGAGGTGGCGCTGGAGGGCATGGGCGTGTCGTCCATCGAGTCGACGACGACCGACGCCGTGCCGATGCGGTCAATGCCCCAGCCGATGTTGTCGATGAAGCTACCCATGCCGATCCAGACGCGCTCGCCGACGTCACAGTTGCCGCCCCGGAACAGTACGGATGTAACGGAATTGCCCTTGATGTTAGGCGGCACGGCGGGCTGGAAAGGAATGGCCTGCTGGATGCCGCGCCAGGTGGAGCCGTCGAGGAAGCTGATGCCGCCGTCTTCGTACTGGGTCTGGCCCCATCCATAGGCCTTGATGCGCTCGCCGCGTGTCCCGACCCAGGGCCGGTTCTGACTATCGAAGGCAATGTCGGAGACGCTCTCGCCGGCCAGGTCTTTGAGGAGGGCATAGACGGGCGTGTTGGCGGGAGCCGCGCCCACCAGGCCGGTGTTGAGGCCCAAGATGCAGCGGTTGGACGAGGTGTCGAAGGAGGTAAAGCCGAGGGTGTACTTGGTCATGCTATCGCCGATGGCCAGGCCGCCAGGGAAGGCATTCATGAGGTCGGTGCATTCGGCTTCGATATTGTTGGCCGTCTTGACGTAGACCAGGGTCGCGCCGTTCGGCGTGTTGCGATCGACGAGCGCCTTTTGGCCGCCGCGTCGATCGGCCGAGCGAATGTATTGCCAGGCGGAGGGGGACTGCCAGCCAGCGCCCGCCGTGTTCAGCACGCTCAGGCCGCGCCCGTAGAACGGCGCACTCGCGCGACCGGTGCCCACCCACACTTCCGCGCCACGGAAGGCCAGCTCGGTGATGTTGTTGCTGCCGGGGCCAGTGGTTTGCAGGGTGCGGGTCTTGGTCAGGGCGTTGGTGAACTGGTCAATGCCGGCGCCATTGCCGCGCGGATCCGACGTACCCACCCACATGATACCGCCGTCAGGCAGCAAGGCGCGCACGGTCGGCGAGCTGAGGCCGTTCTGCTCGGGGGTCACGTGACTCCAGCACGCGCTTTGAGTGGGGTCTGCCAGCAAGCAATCGGTTGAGCCGACGCTGATCTCGTGGCCCAGGCCGCCCTGGGTGGCGGTCGCCGCCCAGACACGGCCCTGGGTATCGGTCGCCAGGGCGTAGCTGATGGCTTCGGCCAGACCCTGGGCGTTGGAGAGCGATGGAACCTGCTTCCAGTCGGCCGCGCTTCCGCCGTTGCCCTGGAGAATGCTCAGATTGCTGCCATACACGGCCAGGAACTTGCGGCCCTGGCTATCGATAGCCACAGCGGAGACGGCGTTGACCTGCGGCTTGGAACCATCGCGACAGCCGGGGCCGTCCGAGCCAGGGTCGCAGGCGTTGTGCTGATAGGTTGTCCACCGTGTGCCGTCCCAATAGCTGACGCCGCCATCGAGGCCGCTGCTCCACGAGCCTTGCGCGCTAGAATTGGTGTCGCGATTGGGCGGGCTCCAGCGCCACTGGGGGAAGAAGCTGGCCCAGACATTGCCCGTGCCCGGCTCAATCGCCAGGCCAGTCACGCTGTTGGAGGCGACGTTGTCCTCGGTATAGTAGTAGCGCTTACTGGCGCTCTGCCATGCCTGCCAGGAGTCTGTCGCTGGGTTGAAGCGGGCGACACCGCCGCCGAGATAGCGGGTTCTATCACACATGTAGTCGTCGCCACGAATCAAGGAGCCGAGGTCGGGGGCAAAGCAGTCGGCCGCGTCCACCTGGACGCGATATTGCTGTGTGCCCACCCAGATGCTGCCGTCGGGGGCGGCCAGCACTGCCGTGACGTTATCGGAGGGCAGACCCAGCGACATCAGGTAGATGGGCGTGTTCTGGCTGACGGCCTGCTTCAATGGCGGGTCGATGTAGATGGCGTTGTAGTTGGCGTTCGGCCCGGAGCGCACGTAGTCGATACGGGACAGGCGGTAGACGGTGGGGTCACCCTCGAACTGGAAGTAGGGGACCGTGAAGGCCTGCTGAATGATGTCGACGGTGAAGCCCGTGACGGCGACTTCACGCTGACCGGCTGACTGCGCAACGGCCACGCGGTCGGCGATGGTACTGGAGCGCCGAAGGGTGCTATCGAAGGTGTAGGTGCTCCAGGTGTCGCCCGGCGTCAGGCGAGCGAGGCCACGACTGGTGGCGAACCAGCGGTTGCCCGCCTGATCCACGGCGATGCCGCGAACATCGTTGCTGGGGATCGGGTCCTGGGGATAGAGGTACTGGCGGTAGGTCGGGTTGGCGGGGTTGGTGATGTCCCACTTGACGATGCCACCCCCCAACGCGCCAGCCCACAGGGTATTACCCTGCCTGGCCAGGGACCACACGTTATTGCCGTGGGCGATTGTCTCCCAGCCGCCGCCCTGGAGGGGTGGCGAACCCTGCGCTTGAGCGTTGGAAGAGAGGCTGGCGGCAGCCAGACCTATGAGGAGGGCGATAAGCAGCGCCCTCAGACTGAGCCGAGCCAACTGATGAGCAAACCGTACCATAACGACAGTCCTCCCCCATCCTGGTGGCGGCAATACCGTGGCGAGTGGTCGCCGTGGTTATCCGTGCACCCTCTGAAGTCACACCCATAAAGACGCAGTCGAGCCGTGACCGATACGCTGATGGCGCAAATCTCGCGATAGCCCGTACCTGCTGAGGGGGTCTCGCGTTGAAACTATTTAGCCCTCGCGCGGCGCAAACCCGCGAAGTATAGCCAGGATGCGCGCTGCTGTCATCTCTCAGCCAGTGGTGGTTGACTCGAAACGACTTCAAGCAGTACAATCGCTGTCAGTCCTTCGGCGCTACATCTGCTCAGGGGAGCTTGCGTGGCCGAGTACATCGGCGTGATTCACGCCCATACTACGGCCTCCGATGGGCGCGCGACGTTCCCTGAGATCGTGCGCGCTGCCCGCGAGGCCCGCCTCGATTTTCTCATCACCACCGACCATAACTGTCTGCCCCAGGGCGAGGCGGGCTATCGCGATGGCGTTCTGCTCATCGTCGGTCAGGAAGTTCACGACGAAGCCCGCGAGCCACAGGTCAATCACCTGCTTTGCATCGGCGTCGGTGAGGACGTGACCGCCCTGGCTGCCTCGCCCCAACGCCTGGTGGACGCTGTCAACGCCCAGGGGGGGTTGGCCTTCATCGCCCATCCGGTGGAGTTTGCGCCGAGCTATACTCTGGAACCGGCCATTCCCTGGGTGGATTGGGACGTGGTGGGCGTCCACGGCATCGAGATCTGGAACTACATGAGCGAGTTCAAGGCCCACGCGACTGGGCTGGCTCGCGGCGCGCAGGCGGCCTACTGGCCGACGAGCGTCATCATCGGTCCGTTCCCTGAGGCCTTGGCGCGCTGGGATGAGATGCTACGGCGCGGCCCGGTCGTAGCAATTGGCGGGCCAGACGCCCACGGCTGGAAGGTGCGGCGTGGCCCGCTCAACCCGACGATCCTACCCTACCCGTTTCTGTTTCGCGCCGTCCGCACCCACCTGTTGACCGACGACAACCTGACCGGCGATTTCGCCCACGATCAGCGGCTGGTCTTGGGGGCGTTGCGTCGCGGGCGCGTCTTCGTCGCCTACGACGCCCTGGGCGACGCGACGGGCTTCCGCTTCGAGGCGCACGACCGCGCCGGCCGCGTGGGGATGGGCGAGGCGGTGGCGTGGCGCACAGGGCTGCGGCTGGTGGCGCGTGCGCCGCTGCCGGCGGAATTGCGGCTGCTGTGCGATGGGATTGAGGTCGCCACCCAATATGGGCGGAGCCTGTCCTTTGCGCCGCACCAGCCGGGGGTGTATCGCGTTGAGGCATATCGCCGCCACGCCAGGCAGCGGCGCGGCTGGGTTTTCAGTAACCCGATCTATGTGCAAGACGCGCCGTAGCGTTCATTTGGGGGTTTTCAGGCGTAAGAACTAGGCTGCGTGTCAAACCTATTCTATAGACTACTTTATTGTGAGCGGCCCTCGGTTGTATAATTAGACTCTGGGAAATTTCCGCGATGAGAATGCCACGCCTCCGCCGAGGGTTCGACCCCGAGACTGAGCGCGCCGTTGCCACGGCGCGGCAGCTCATCGCGCAGGCGCGCCATGTCGTCGCCCTGACCGGTGCGGGCATCAGCACACCCTCCGGTATTCCTGACTTTCGCAGCCCTAGCAGCGGCTTATGGGTGATGGAAGATCCGATGGATGTCGCCTCCATCTGGGCCTTCCGCCGCCGACCCGAGGCGTTCTTCGAGTGGGTGCGCCCGCTGGCCGACGCTATCCTGATGGCGACGCCCAACCCGGCCCACGTGGCGCTCGCCCACGCCGAGCGGGCGGGCAAGCTGCGCGCCATCGTGACCCAAAATATTGATGACCTGCACGGCCGCGCCGGATCCCATCAGGTTCTCGAACTACACGGCCACATGCGCGAGGCGACTTGTATTCGATGCTTCCGCATTGTGCCGGGCGCCATCGCCCTGGAACGCTTTATGCAGACGGGCACTCCCCCCCACTGCGTGTGCGGGGGGGTGCTGAAACCGAATGTCATCCTGTTCGGTGAGATGCTGCCCCAGGATGTCCTGGTCAGGGCGCAGGAGCAAGCCCGCGCTGCTGACCTGATGATTGTCGTTGGCTCGTCCCTGGAAGTGGCTCCGGCCAGCGACCTGCCTCTATTGGCGGTGGAAACAGGCGCGCGCCTGGTCATCGTTAACTATGACCCGACTGCCCTCGATGCCGAGGCCGACGTTGTCATCCGCGATGACGTGGCCCGCGTGCTGCCGTCCCTGTTCAAGTAATGCCTGTCCACGAAAGGATGTCTGGATGACTCTCGCTGCCGCCTCTAGCATCGATCTCGCGTCTGCCCGCGCCCTATTTCCCGTCACGGAGCGTTATACCTGGCTCAATCATGCCGCCCACAGCCCGCTGTCCACCCGTGTCGCGGGTGTGATGACGGCCTACGCTGCCGAGCATCGCGACACCGGGTTGCTGGACTTCCATGCCTGGATAGACAAGATTGATGGGGCGCGCCGCGACGCCGCGACCTTGCTGAATGCCTCGCCTGCTGACGTGGCCTTCGTCAAGAATACCTCGACCGGCCTGCTGCTGGTCGCCAATGGCCTGGACTGGCGAGCGGGCGACAATGTTGTGACCGCCGAGCGCGAGTTCCCCAGTAACGTGCATCCCTGGCTGAACCTCAAGGCGCGCGGTGTCGAGACGCGCTTCGCGCCGTGCCGCGATGGGCGCGTCCTCATCGACGACATTGCCGCCCTGATGGACGACCGCACCCGCGTGCTGGCTGTCAGCTACGTTGGCTTCAGCACCGGCTACCGCCACGATCTGGCCGCGCTGGCCGACCTGGCCCACGCGCGCGGCGCGTACCTTGTGGTCGACGGCGTGCAGGGCCTGGGGGCGATGCCGCTGGACGTGGCCGCCACGGGCGTTGACTTCTTGAGCGCGGCGGGGCACAAGTGGCTCATGGCGTCCTACGGGGCGGGCGTCTTCTACGTCAAGCCGGGTCTGCTGGATGTCCTGTCCACCCAGTGGACGAGCTGGCTTAGCCACGATGGCGCAGAGACGGACATGGACCGCTACGACCAGCCGCTGTGGAACGATGCGCGCCGCTTCGAGGAGGGTGTCTTTAACCTGGTAGGTATCCTGTTTGGGGCGAGCATCGCGACGCTGCTCGAATACGGTGTGCCCAATATCCAGCGCCACGTCTTTGCCCTCAACGACGCGCTGATGGAGGAGTTGCAGACGTGTGGCTATCAAGTCGTCTCACCCCACGCGAGCGAGGCGGAGCGGTCGGGTATCGTCATCTTCCGCCACCCGACGATCGCGCCCGTCGATATCGAGGCGCGGCTCAAGGCGGCGAATGTGATTGTCTCGGTGCGGGGCGGCGGCCTGCGCGTCGCGCCCCACTTCTACAGCTCTTGGGATGACATGCAGCGCCTGCTGGATGCGCTGCCTTAGTCAGGACAAGCCAGACCCTAAAGGTCTCGAAGACCTTTAGGGTCTGCTAGGAGGAGGATGCATGGCGGAGTCGACGAAGCCGCGCCTGGGGCCAGAGGACGAGGAACTGGAGCAGGAGGAAGAGGTCTGGGAGGGGGAGGGCGGCCCACCTGCGCCCGACGACGACGACCTGGACGATGGGGATGACGATCTGGAGGAAGAGGAGGAGGTCTGGGAAGGGGAGGGCGGTGCGCCCGGCGACCTGGACGAGGACGACTGGGCGGACGATGAGGACCACGAGCTAGAAGAGGAGGAAGAGGTTTGGGAGGAGGAGGGCGGACGGGCCGCCCTCGTCGCCATTCCAGAGGGCTTTCGCTCTGGCTTCGTCGCCGTCGTCGGCCGTCCCAACGTGGGCAAGTCAACCCTGGTCAACGCGCTGGTTGGCCAGAAAGTTGCCATCGTCTCATCGAAACCCCAGACCACGCGCCGCCGCCTGCTAGGGGTACGTACCGCCGACGCCAGCCAGACCGTCTTCGTCGACACGCCTGGTATCCACAAACCCTTCCACAAGCTCGGCGAATTCATGGTTGATGAGGCGGTGCAGAGCATCCCCGACGCGGATGTCATCATCTTCGTCGTAGACGTGGCCGATCGCCCCCGCGACGAGGACCGTGACATCGCCGCGCTGCTGACGGAGAAGGCGTCCGCGCCCATCGTCCTGGCCCTCAACAAGGCCGATGCCGTCAAACCGACCCACCTCCAAGAGAACTACGCTGGCTACGTGGCCTTCGTCCCCGGCGCGGTGGAGATGCTGGTGTCGGCGCGGCGCGGCGACAATCTGGACAGG
>JAHCIE010000128.1 GCA_026129385.1 Anaerolineae bacterium | reverse complement strand
TGCCGGTCCAGCGCCTCCCACGTCAGCCCATCGGGCACGTGGACCGCCGTCACCGTTGGCGAAGCGAAGTCGTCGCTACGCGGGTAGAGCCGGAGACCCATCCCCCGCAACCGCCGCCGTACAACCTCGGCGACCTGGGCGTGGCGGGCGATAACATTGTCCACCCCCTCGTCCAGTATCAGGTCACAGGCCACCCTAAGGGCGGCTGTAGCGTGCCACGACGGGGTATAGGGCGTGTAGCGTCGTTCGATGAAACCGTCCCACGGGGCCAGCGCGTCGTAGCCCGCATACTTGACATGGTGGACGATGTCCCAGGCGCGCGGGCTGACAGCCACCATCGCCAGATCAGGCACGGCCGACAGACACTTTTGTGTACCGACCAGCGCCAGGTCAATATTCCAGGCGTCCACCTCCAGCGGCGCGCCCGCCGCCGCCGACACCGTATCGACGTAGAACAAGGGTACATCGTAGCGCCGCACCAGCGCGCCAATCTCGGCCACGGGATTCAGGTTGCCCACCGGCGTATCGCAGTGCACGGCCGTGACCATCTTCGGGCGGTACTCCGCGATGGTCGCCTCGACGACGGCCAGGTCCATCGGCGCATCGAAGTCGAAGCGCACGATGCGCGCCTCACCGGTGATGCCCTCGGCCATGTGGCCAATCCCGACACCGAAGGGGCCATTACCCAGCGCCAGCACCCGGTCGCCAGGGCGCAGGCAACTCTTGAGGGCCGACCACAGGGCTACCATGCCCTCGCCGGTCATGACAGCGATCTGGTTCTCAGTCTTAAGGATGCGGCGCAGGCGGTCCTGGGTCGCCAGGTACAGGTCGAAGAACTCCGACTCCATGTCGGCCGAGCCGTAGTCGGTCAGGTAGGCGCGGCGGACCACCTCAGGCACGCGAGTCGGCCCGGGCACGAGGGCAATGGGGTACGTCTGCATGGTATGCCTCCTGGCAGCAAAGGTTGAGGCCGTCTCTTGCGGCAGCCGTGCTGCCGCACTCCAGGCGAGCGCGGGCAAAGCACTCAAGCCAGGCTTGGCAGGGCGCGGGGCCAGCGCGCTTCCCAGTCTGCCCGCCAGCTGGCGAAGCGGCCGTCGAGAATAGCCGCGCGCACCTCGCGCATCAGGCGCAACACAAAGGCCAGGTTGTGGATCGTGAGCAGGCGCAGGCCGAGCAACTCATCAGCCTTGACCAGATGCCGCAGGTAGGCGCGGCTAAAGGTCTGGCAGGTGTAACAGTCGCACGTTGGGTCCAACGGCGCGGCGTCGCGCTGGAAGCGAGCATTCTTGAGATTGAGGCGGCCCTCTGGCGTCCACGCGCTACCGTGACGCGCCTCCCGCGTCGGCAGCACGCAATCGAAGGTATCGATACCCCGCGCCGCCCCCGCCACCAGGTCTTCCGGCGCGCCCACGCCCAGCAGATGGCGTGGCAGGCCATCGGGCAGGCAGGGAACCTGCGCCTCTAGCATGGCAAGCATCATCTCCTTCGGCTCCCCGACGCTCAACCCGCCGATGCCGATGCCCGCCACCGCCAGCCCGCCGATGGCCTCGGCACTGGCCCGCCGCAGATCGGCGTATACCCCGCCCTGCACGATGCCGTACACGGCCTGGTCAGGCCGGTCATGGGCCGCCAGGCAGCGCGCCGCCCAGGCGTGGGTCAGGTCGAGGGCACGCTCGTTCTCTTCGCGGGTCGCCGGGTACGGCGGGCACACGTCCAGCGGCATGATGATATCTGCGCCCAGCTTCATCTCGATATCCATCACGCTTTCCGGCGTAAAGACGTGCTCGCTACCATCGATGTGGGAGCGGAAGCGCACCCCATCCGGCGTCAGAGTGCGCATAGGAGCCAGGCTGAACACCTGGAAGCCGCCCGAGTCGGTTAGAATCGGGCCGTCCCAGGCCATGAAGCGGTGCAGGCCCCCCATCTCGGCCACTAGGTCCGCGCCCGGCCGTAGGGCCAGGTGGTAGGTGTTGGCGAGGATGAGGCTCGCTCCCAACTCGCGCAACTCACGCGGCGAGACCGACTTGACCGTCGCCGCCGTGCCCACCGGCGCCAGATACGGCGTCGGGATGACGCCGTGGGGCGTGTGAAGCTCGCCCGCGCGCGCCCACGACGTAGCGTCACGGGCCAGGATGTTGAATTGGATTGGGTGGGACATAGGCGACAATTATAGCATAGGCTTTGCCCCTACGAAGGGCGGCGCGTTACATGGTAGCCGAGCAGCGCGCCGAGTAGCCCCAGCCCCAACCCGACGATGAGCGACCCTTGCAGGCCGCCAAACACGCCCCGGCTGGTGAAGAGAATCACCGGCAGGATGCCAACCAGGCCGCCCACCAGCGCCGCCCATGGATTGCTGCCCTGCCCCATGCGCCGCCCAACGGCGTGGATACCCAGGACAAGACCGACGACGTAGCCCGCCAGCCCCACGAATAGCTGCACCGCCAGCAGGCCCATGCCTAGCTGCTGCGCCCAGCCCGTCCACAGGGCGACGTAACCGATGGCGATAGCCGCCAGCGGGCCGAGGATAACGCCCAGGACCAGGCCGAGGGCAGCTTCGCCTAGCAGCGCAACCCAAAAGGACGAATGAGACGACTCGCCCGGCTGTGTCATAATGCTCCTTCGCCACGGCTAGATCAGCCATTCGGACGATTACAGCACGCTTGTTCTATGATAAACTGTGCTTTGGTCGCCGCGCCCCCGCTGTGGCGTGGCGAGCACCGGCCTTCCGTGACCCATGACGCACCCGGAGGTAAGCATGACCGATACCCCAAGCTACATTCGGCCCGGCTACACGGCGCTGTCGCCTGCGCTGACCGTCATCGACGCCCCGCGCGCCCTCAACTTCTACCGCGATGCCTTCGGCGCCGTCGAGGTCTACCGCATGACCAACCCCGACGACAGCGTCGCCCACGCCGAGCTACGCTTCGGCGACACCACCATCTCCCTGTCCGAGGAGTCGCCCGCCTGGGGCAACATCAGCCCCCTGACGCTGGGTGGCACGCCCATCGTCCTCAATCTGTACGTCGCCGACGCCGACGCGACCGTGGCCCAGGCCGTGACGGCGGGCGCGGAGTTGGTCCACCCCGTCGACACCCACTTCTACGGCGACCGCTCCGGCCGCGTCCGCGACCCCTTCGGCCACATCTGGATCATTAGCGCCTTCGTCGAGGACATCCCCCCCGCCGAGATGCAGCGCCGCCTGGACGAGATGATGCGGCCATCGAGCGATTGAGGCAAGTTAAGGAATAGGCCTGACAGGCTTCTAGAAACCTGTCAGGTCTCGCGCGCAGATATGGTCCACCATGCGCCCTACTCAACATCCGCCAACCGATGGATGGCAACCGCGCCGGGTGTGACTATACTTGAGGCATGGAAACTCTCACCCAACTCAAGTGCGTCGCCTGTCGCGCCGGCGAGCCACCGGCCACCGCCGCCGAGATCGACGCTTTCATGCCCCAGATTCCCGACTGGCGCATCGTCGAGCGCAACGACATCCCGCGCCTGGAACGGGTCTTCAAGTTCAAGGCCTTCGCCGACGCCCTCGCCTTTACCGACCGCGTCGGCGCGCTGGCCGAGGCAGAAGGCCACCACCCCGCCCTGCTGACGGAGTGGGGCCGCGTCACCGTGACGTGGTGGACGCACAAGATTCGCAACCTGCACCGCAACGATTTCATCATGGCCGCCAAGACCGACGGCCTGTACTATCCCTGAGTCTAGCCGCACGGTGGACGAAGGACGGTAGGCGACCTCCCTCGTCTACCGTCCTTGCGTTTGGGCCGCCGACGGCTGGAGCCACAGGCCCAGCAGGCCGACGACCAGGAAACTCGTCACGCCGACGAGGTAAAGCCACAGGCGCGGGTCGTCGAGGCGCACGTCACCCAGATAGCGTAGCAGCGCAATGGCCTGCAAGACGGCGATGGCGACGTAGGCGCGGAAGGCGACCCGCACCCGCACCAGGTCATTCTCCCACGCCATCTGCGCCGCCGCGACGCCAATGCCGACCAGCCAGGCCGCCACGGCCCGCGAGGTCAACGGCGTCAACGCCCACGGCCACAGCGGCGCACCCAGGGGCGGCGCGAGGAACATGATGGTCCCAAGCCCGATGAGGAGGGCGGCCTGAATGATGAGAATCGCCCGCAACCAACCCGGCAGCGGGGCCAGGCGTGGCGGGTCACCCCCCGGCGCGCGCCGCTGTATCGCCACCATGATAGGCACGGCGATGGGCACGATGGCGTACACGGCCAGCCAGACGTAGGTCAGGCTCACCGTCAGCGGGCCGGCGGGCGTACCCAGCGGCGGGTTGAGGTGAAACAGGTTCAGGTGCATCAGCGTGGCGATGAGGGTCAGGGTGGTAAAGACCCACACCGCCGGGATGGCGACACGCGCATTGGCCCATACGCGCTCGCGGGCAGCCAGAAACTCCAGCACGCTGCCCGCCCAGTACGCTGCACCGAGGAAAGCCGCCGTCAGGTAGCGATTGTTGGGCGGGGCGATGGTCCAGGCAAAGAGACGATCGGTCTGCTCGGGGGCCAGGAACAGGGCAGTGCCAATAATGAGGACAAGTGTACCCGCGATGAGCAGCCAGATTCGAATGGCCCGCGTCGTCAACTGCACGTCGGTCATGGTCACCTCCTGGGTTGTCGTAAGCCCGGTCGACAGGTAACGCGAAGATTGTCTCGCCGCCCTACGTGGGCAATCCTTGTGCTATAATTCAGCCACTACCAGTCGGGAGGACGTATGACGGTTCCGGTCGATGAACAGGTCGCCATTCTAATGCGCGGAACGGAGTATGGCGACAGGCAGACCCGCCAAAACATGGAAATTGAGCTGCGCGCACGGCTGAAGGAAGGCCGTCCGCTGCGGGTCTACTGTGGCTACGACCCCACCAAGCCCGACCTGCACGTCGGCCACACCATCACCATGCGCAAGCTGCGCCAGTTCCAGGAACTAGGGCACGACGTCACGTTCCTCATCGGCACGTACACCAGCCTCATCGGCGACCCCAGCGACAAGAACAAGCTGCGCCCAATCCTGACGCCTGCACAGGTCGAGGCCAACGCCCAGACCTACGCCGAGCAGGCCTTCAAGATCCTCGACCGCGCCGCGACCCACGTCCGCTACAACGCCGACTGGCTGTCGAAACTGACCTTCGCCGATCTGATTCAGATTGGCTCCAACTTCACCCTCCAGCAGTTCTTGCAGCGCGAGAACTTTGCCAAACGCTTCGACGTGGGCGATCCCATCTTCCTGCACGAGACCTTCTACGCGCTGATGCAGGCCTACGATGCTGTCGCTCTCGACACCGATGTCCAGGTCGGTGGGACGGACCAGCTGTGGAACATCATTGTCGCCGGCCGCAAGCTCCAGGAGGTCTACGGTCAGCGGCCCCAGATCGGCATCATTACCGCCATCCTGCCCGGCACCGACGGCGTGGTGAAGATGTCCAAGTCCACCGGCAACCACATCGGCATCTTCGACCCGCCCCACGAGATGTACGGCAAGGTCATGAGCATCCCCGACGAGGCCATGTGGCTGTACTACGACCTGGTAACGCGCTTCCCGGTCGAGGAGATTTCGCGTCTCAAGGCCGCCGTGACAGAGGGCCACATGCACCCCATGGATGCCAAGAAGAGGCTGGCCTGGGAGATCACCGAGATCTACCACTCGCCCAACGATGCGGCGGCGGCCGCCGAGCGCTTCGCCACGGTCTTCCAGCAGCGCGAGTTGCCTGAGGACATGCCCAGTCTCAAGCTCGACGGGACCGGCTCCATCGTCGACATTATGGTCCAGGCGCAGCTGGTCGCCAGCAAGAGCGAGGCGCGGCGACTCATCGAGCAGGGCGGCGTCAAGCTCGACGGCGAGCGCGTCGATAGCGTGGCCTTCGAGGTCCCCGACCGCGCGGGTATCCTCCAGGTCGGCCGCCGCAAGTTCGTGCGCCTGGTGACGGAGTAGCCGCGTGCCCAGCAACGAGGCCATGTACGCCGCCTATCGCGCCAACGCCCTCAAACAGTGGGTTGTGGATGTCGAGACCAGCACGGAGGCCTCCGCCCTCATCTTCCTGCGCGGCCATAGCCCCGCCAGCGGCACCCGCTACGGCTTCATCCTGGCTGAGCGCGGCGAGATCCCCAGTCGTGTCCAGGTTGTGCGCGGCCTGAAGGGTGTCATCAGGGTAGACGACGGCTTCTACACGTCCGTCATCCTGTGTGACCCCACCCGTCGCGACGCCCTGGTCCAGGAGGTACGAGCGCGGCTGGCCGCCCTCGGCTTCCTGACCACCGCCGAGTGGGAAGCGGAAGTCAGCCGCGCCGCCCCCGACCGCGACCCACGACCCTCAAGCTTCGTGAAGGGGCGGGGCAAGCCCCTCGTCAAGTAGGACCGACCGACGACCGACGACCGAAGAAGTCGACCGTGCCGTAAGTCAAGCGGTGGTCGGTAGCTCGCTGCCGCTGCCGTCGTCGGTGGTCAACGAGGTGGTCGGTCGTCCGTGGTTGGTGGTTGTCATTCCGGCGCCCAGCGAATCACTAACTGGGGCGCCTTCGTAAGCCCCTCTCGCGCCTCAAGGCCCCAGAAGTCGTATATGAGCGGCTGCTCGCTGACCGGCTCCTCCGGCCCACGCAGCAAGATACCATCATTCGGAGTCCCGCGCTGCCAGGCTCGGACAAGCTCTGTCACGTCGACGCTGACCCAGGTCTGCACCAGCGCTGGTTGGAGCTTCGCCATGCCGTAGCTCTCACCCATCCCCGCGCCGTACGCTTGCCACGTCACTGTCGCCTCGTCCCAGGCGCGTGTCGCCCGGTGCGCCGTGATCTCCACACCCCGGCACTCGTAGCAGTTGTGAATGAACACCTCAAGGCGTGCTGCGAGCACCAGGGCATCGCGCGGGACCGTACTGAGATCGAATTGGATCAGCGCGCGCTGACGTAACCAGAGCTGATCATCGTAGCCAACGAACATACCTGGATAGGCTCCCCACACGGCATCGGCGCGCCCCTCGGTCAGGAACGTGTCGGCGACGGCGGTGAGCCTCACGACGGGCGGCAGCGGCGTTGCGGTGAGTGTCGGTGCTGGCCCGCTGGTGGCAATCGAGGTTGGCGTCGCCGTCGCGGTAGCGCTGGGGATCGGGACCAGCGGCGATGTGGGCGTGGGGGTCGGGGTGGCCGTGACTGACGGGGTAGGTAGGGGTAACCCAGTCGGCGGTGCAGGCAGCGCACCCGGCGGAACACCGTGCGGCACGTAAGGCAGAAAGAGAATCGCCTCATCAGCTGTACGCGCCGCGCTCCACCCTGTGGCGAGCCACGCCGCGCCCAGCAGCACAGCCAATAGGAACACGGCCAGGCGGGCCGAACCGGTCATAGCGAGACGCCCACCAGCGGCGGCCTTAGAACGCCCGCCCCGCCAACGACTGGGTCAACTCGCGCAGCGTCGCGCCTGCCTCGGTAGCGTTCAGCGGCTCCAGCAAGCTCAGCGCCTGCGCGTGGTAGTGGTCGGCCAATAGCTCGGCATGTTCGCGCGCGCCTACCTCATCGAGAATCGCCAGCACACGCGCCACGTCCGCGTCACCCAGGCTCGACTGGCGGTAGAGCCGCGCCAGGTCACGCGCCGCCTCGCCACGCGCCCGCTCGAAGGCGTAGGCTACCGGCAGGCTCTTCTTGCGGCGACGGATGTCGTTGGCCGCCTGCTTTCCGGTCAGGCGCGGGTCGCCCCAGATTCCCAGGCCATCGTCGGCAATCTGGAACGCCAGCCCCACCACCTCGCCGAAGCGCGTCAACCCCTCGACCATCTCCGGCCCCGCCCCCGCCACCTGCGCCCCAATGCGCGTCGATGCCGCCAGCAACGCCGCCGTCTTGCCGCGCACCATGCGCAGGTAGTCGGCCTCCACAACGTCAACGCGGTTCTCAAAGGTCATGTCTAGGTATTGCCCCTCAGTGATGGCGAGGCAGGCGCGGTCGTAGCTGTCCTGAACAGCCGCCAGGGTCATGGGCGAGACACCGCGCTCCACCAGGCGGCCCAATTCCAGCCGCGCCAGAACGAACAGGGCGTCCCCACCATTGATGGCCTGGGCATCGCCCCACCGCTTCCACACCGTCAACCGCCCGTGGCGCTCCGCATCGCGGTCCTCCACGTCGTCGTGGATGAGCGAGAAGTTGTGGGTCAGTTCGATGGCGGCCGCGGCGGGGACAGCCTGCTGCCAGTCACCACCGACGGCCTGGTTGGCGAGCAGCAGAAACACCGGCC
>JAHCIE010000127.1 GCA_026129385.1 Anaerolineae bacterium | reverse complement strand
TGCTTGCGCAGGTGGGCGGCTACCTGGCCGGCCGCCGGGGGACCCGACGCCCTGGTCACGAGATCGCCTCCCATAAACAGAGTGTTGGCAGTAAACACGTTACCGCATCACCAACCCAGCAGGGCCGTGCCAGAATACTAGCACACTTCCCTGTGTAGTGCAAATGGCTGCGCGAGCCAGACCCCGCCTACCGCTCCAGGGAGAGCGGCCGGGGGGCGGATGATTCGCCCGCCGTGTCCGTCAAGGCCTGGCCGGCCGTCTCCCTGCCTAGCAGTGACACCAACGCCGCCAGCAGGAATGACACGGCGTAGACGCTCAGCGCCACGGGGAGCGAGAGACCGAGCAGCCGCACGCTGAGCAGCGGCGCGACGATGCCTGCCACGCGGGCCATGGCGCTGGCCCAGCCCATGCCTGTCGCCCGCACCGTAGTCGGATAGACCTCGGGTGTGTAGGCATACAGCGCGCCCCATGCGCCCAGGGCGAAGAAGCTCATCATGATGGCCGCGCCCAGGATGAGCGGCAGGTTGTCGGCGACGGCGAAGGCGTAGGTGAACACGGCCGCCGCGCCCAGGTACACGGCCAGGGTCGGCTTGCGCCCCCACTTCTCGATCAGCCAGGCCGCCGAGAAGTACCCCGGTAGCTGGGCCAGGGCCAGGATGAAGGTGTTCTGATAGGTACGCAGGAAGTCGAAACCGCGCTGGACGAAAATGCCGGGTAGCCAGGTGAAGATGCCATAGTAGGCGAGGCTGAGCAGGAACCACACCGCCGACAGCAGCAGCGTCGAGCGTAGCAGGGGCGACTGGAAGATGACGGCTAGCGGCTGGCGGATCTGCGCGCTGGCGGTGGTGGCGACGGGCGCGATCAGGCGGAAGTCGTCGGGGAGCGTGACCCCGTTCTCCGCCGCGACAATCTTGACGACCTGCTCGGCCTCGGCCGTGCGCCCCCGCGTTACCAGATAGCGGGGTGATTCGGGGATGCTGCGGCGAATCCAAAAGGCGATGAGGCCGGGCACGGCCGACAGGGCCAGCACGTAGCGCCAGCCGTCCTCGGGGAAGCGCGGGATGAAGAACCAGGCCAGTCCGGCGGCGACGATGGTCCCCAAGGCCCAGAAGCTCTCCAGGAACACCAGCCAGCGGCCACGCTGCCTGCTGGGCATGAACTCGGCGGTAATGGCGTAGTCGACGGGCAGGGAGCCGCCGATGCCGAAACCGCTCAGCAGGCGGAAGAGGAGCAGCGTTTCGTAGTTTGGCGCGAGGGCGCTGGCGAGGGCAAAGACGGAGGCGATCAGGATGGTATAGACAAAAACGTTCTTGCGGCCGATGCGGTCGGCCAGACTGCCCCAGAACCACGCCCCCAGCATCATGCCCACGAACAAGGCTGTCACCAGCCAGGCGGCTTGTTCCCGTGTAATGTGAAGTGAGACGATGATGGACGGAATCAGGAAGCCGATGAGCAGGACTTCCATCGCGTCGGCCGCCCAGCTTACGCCTGCGACGGCCAGCAACTTGTGCTGGAAGCGACCCAGGCCGATGCTGTCGATGACCTGATCGAGCGTCATTTCCGTCGTGTGCGCCATTGGCTTACCTTGTCCTGCTGGCGGTGGATGGGCGCCCGCGCCACTTCGCCTGCCCCTGCTGGATGCGACCATCCAGCAGGGGCAGGCGATTCGTGCTATCGTGCGGGCTTCGCATCACGGAGGGCGATGTGCAGGTCCTTGAGCTGTCGCTCGTCCACCTCGGACGGCGCTTGCGTCATCAGGTCCACCGCTGCCTGCGTCTTGGGGAAGGCGATGACCTCGCGGATGTTGGGCGCGTCGGCCATGAGCATGGCGATGCGGTCGATGCCCAGCGCGATGCCGCCGTGGGGCGGCGCGCCGTATTCGAAGGCATCCAGCAGGTGGCCGAACTGGGCGCGCGTCTGCTCCGCCGTCAGGCCGAGCAGCTTGAACACCTTTTCCTGCACGTCGCGGCGGTGGATGCGGATGCTGCCGCCGCCCGCCTCGTAGCCGTTCATTACCACATCGTAGGCCTGGGCGCGCACCGTGCCGGGGTCCGTGTCCAGCAGCGGCACGTCCTCCGGCCGCGGTGACGTGAAGGGGTGATGCACCGAATCCCAGCGTCCCTCGTCGACGTTCCACTCGAACAGCGGCTGATCGATGACCCACGCGGCCGCGATGATGCTGTCATCCATCAGGCTCAGGCGTCGTCCAATCTCCAGGCGCAGCCGACTCAACGCCTCCGCCACCACGTTAGGCGCGCCGGCCACGACGAACACCATGTCGCCGTGCTCGGCCTCCAGCCGGTCGCGGATGATGTTGATCTCGTGCTCGGTCAGGAACTTGGCGATAGGCGACTTTACTTCCTCGCCGAAAGCCAGCGTCGCCAGGCCTCTGGCCCCCGCCGCCTGGACGATGGCCTGCACCTCATCGATCTGGCGGCGGCTGTAGTCACCCATACCGGGGCCACGCACGGCCTTGACCTGGCCGCCGCCCGCCACTGTGTCGCGGAACACGCCGAAGCCGCTGTCGGCTACCACGTCGGACAGATCCACCAGGGGCAGGCCGAAACGCAGGTCGGGCTTGTCGTTGCCATATTTCGCCATGCTCTCGGCGTAGGTGAGGCGGGGGAAGGGCTTCTGCTGCACCGTCTTCCCCATGCGCTCGACGATTTCGATGACCAGCGGCTCGATGAGGCGCAGGATATCCTCGCGCTCCACGAAGGCCATCTCCAGGTCCAGCTGGGTAAACTCCGGTTGGCGGTCGGCGCGCAGGTCCTCGTCGCGGAAGCAGCGGGCGATCTGGTAGTAGCGATCCATGCCCGCCACCATCAATAGCTGCTTTAGTTGCTGCGGCGATTGGGGCAGGGCGTAGAACTTGCCGGCGTGGACGCGGCTGGGAACGAGATAGTCGCGCGCACCCTCTGGCGTGCTCTTGAGCAATATGGGCGTCTCGATCTCAACGAAGCCTCGCGCGTCGAGAAAGTCACGAATGGCACGGATGAGCTGGTGGCGCAGGATCAGGTTACGCTGCATGCGCGGCCGCCGTAGGTCCAGGTAGCGATAGCGCAGGCGTAGCGCCTCGTCGACGTCCTGCTCGGCGGCGACAGGCACGGGCGGCGTCTTGGCAGGATTGAGGACGTCGACCGCGTCGGCCAGTACCTCGATGGCGCCGGTTACCAATTCGGGGTTAGACTGGCCGGCCGGTCGCTCCTCGACGACGCCCTGCACCTGGACGACCCACTCGCCGCCGAGCCGGGTGGCGGCGGCGTGGGCAGTGGGTGCGTGGGCGGGGTTGAAGACAATCTGGGTGATACCATCCCGGTCGCGCAGATCGATGAATACCAGGCCGCCGTGGTCGCGGCGGCGGTGGACCCAGCCAGCTAGAGTTACACGTTTGCCGATGTCGTCCAGGCGAAGCTGGCCGTTGGTATGGGTGCGGAGCACACAGCCTCCAAAGGGGAAATGATAAAGGGCGATGGAATAGGGCAAAAGGCCCGTGGCAGCGCCAGGGGCCTCGTCATCGAGCATCGGGCCGCAGAATGATAGGCGGGACGCGGGGGATGGTCAAGAAAGTCGTACTGAGGCGCACGAACGCCCTGGCCGAAACCAGGGCGTCGCGCTCGCGGAGGCATCGCCTTAGGCGGTGAAACCGAAGGCGATGCTCCACGTACTACTGCCGTCTTGGGTCATGAGCATCACCTCCTGCGATATAGGATAGCAGAGGATGGATCCATGGGATGTGCCCTGAGCTAGCCGCCGCGAAGGCTATCGATTGATGTTGATATTATTGTGATAAGGGCGGCATTTGTCAAGCCCTTGGGCAACGAATCTGGCGGCGCGTGTCGGAACTCGCGCGGGCGTCTTGCTGGCAAGCGCTTTGGCCCACGGCACGACCTGTGCTATACTAGGCTATCGGCGCGCCGCCCGTGCAGTGCGCCGCCTATTCTTGGTCAGGAGGTTGTATTCCGGTGAATGTCTTAACCCGATGGCTGTTGATCGTACTTTTGGCGCTGACCGTCCTCGCGCTGGCTGCGTGCCAACCCTCGACGACCCCACCGCCCACGCCCACCGTCGTTGCCCCACCGCCAGGCGGCGCGACAGCGCCACCCGGCGCCGCACCCACGGGCACGCCAATCCGCCCGCCCACCGCTACCAAACCGCCCGGCTATCCGGCGCCCACAACGCCGACCATTCAGCCGCCCGCGGCCTACCCGAACGGCACCCCCACACCGTAGCTCAGCCTCAGCCTGCTATCGAAGCGGGGCTTTTCAAGCCGGGTATACCGTGCTGAAAAGCCCCGTTATCATTTGAGTCTTCGCCAACAGGCCCTATATCGGGCTGGGTCCGTTCACGCTGCCGTGATCGCCGTTGCTGTCGGCGGGCCCGGTGGAGTCGCTATGGCTCGCGCCGTTGGCGCTCGGCGCGCTGACCGCGCCGTTGGTCTCCGTCGCCGCGAACAAGGCGCGGAAGTCGGCGGCGTCGAGGGTCTCAACGTCCATCAATTTCTGGGCGATGAGATCGAGCTTGGGGCGGTTGTCGACTACCACGCCGCGCGCCCGCTCATAGGCTTCCGTAACCAGCATTCGGACTTCGGCGTCAATCTCCTCGGCGACCGCCTCGGAGTAGTTGCGCTGCTCGCCAATCTCGCGGCCCAGGAAGACCATCTCTTCCTTCTCGCCGAAGGTGATGGGGCCGAGCTTCTCGCTCATGCCGTACTGAGTTACCATCGCCCGCGCCAGCTTGGTCACCTTTTCCAGGTCACTACTCGCGCCGGTGGTCACGTCACCGAAGACAATCTCCTCGGCAACGCGCCCGCCCAGGGTGAAGGCCAGGTCGTCCTTAAACTTGGCGACGTTGCGGAACTGGCGGTCGCTGTCCGGTAAGGGCATGACGAAGCCGCCCGCCATGCCGCGTGGGACGATGGTGACTTTGTGGATGGGGTCGCAGTTGGGCAGCAGGTGGCCCACCAGGGCGTGCCCTGCCTCGTGGTAGGCGACGATCCGCTTCTCCACCGGGGAGATGACGCGACTCTTACGCTCTGGCCCCATGACCACCTTCTCCATCGAATCCTGCATGTCCTTCATGGAGATGGCCTTGGCATTGCGGCGCGCGGCCAGGATGGCCGCCTCGTTTACCAGGTTCTCGATGTCCGCGCCGCTGAAGCCGGGCGTGATCTTCGCGCAGATCTCCAGGTCGACGTCGGGCGCGAGAGGCTTGCCGCGGGTGTGAATCTTGAACATATGCTTGCGACCGGCCACGTCGGGGCGGTCGATGATCACCCGACGGTCGAACCGCCCCGGCCGCATCAGCGCCGGGTCCAGAATGTCGGGTCGGTTCGTTGCCGCGATGATGATGATGTGGGTGTCGCTGTCGAAGCCGTCCATCTCGACCAGAATCTGGTTGAGGGTCTGCTCACGCTCGTCGTGGCTGCCTCCCAAGCCTGCCCCGCGATGCCGCCCCACCGCATCGATCTCGTCGACGAAGATGATGCACGGGCTGTGCCGCTTGGCCTGCTCGAACAGGTCTCGCACCCGCGACGCGCCCACGCCCACGAACATCTCTACGAACTCCGAGCCGCTGATGCTGAAGAAGGGTGCGCCGGCCTCGCCAGCGACGGCCTTAGCCAGGAGGGTCTTGCCGCAGCCTGGGGGGCCAACCATGAGGACGCCCTTGGGGATGCGCGCGCCGAGGGAGATGAACTTCTCGGGTTCCTTGAGGAACTCGACGACCTCGGCCAGTTCGTGCTTGGCCTCGTCCACCCCGGCCACGTCGGCGAAGGTAACGGTAGGTTTGTCGCCGCTGAACATGCGAGCGCGGCTCTTGCCGAAGCTCATCGCCTGGTTCGTGCCGCCTTGCGCCTGCCTGAACATGAAGAAGATGAACCCGCCGAAGAGGAGGATTGGCAAGAGGGATGCCAGGATGTTGCCCCAGTTGGACCAGAAGCCCGGCCCGACCACCTCGATCTTCACCTTGTCGAGCTGATCGGGCGTCACGCCAAAGGAGGTGAGAACCTCGGTGATGCCGCTCGTGGCTTCCTTGTTGCTGGAAAATTCACCCGATTGGTCGTTGCGCGTGATGCGGAGATTCACCCCGTCCTGGTTGACCTGGATGGCGGTTACCTTGCCCGCCTTGACATCGTTGGCAAGGGTAGACAGATCGACGCGCTGCGTGCGAGCGCTAACGCTCGTTGAAGCGCGGAAGAGAATAATCAAAAAGGCTGCCAGTAGCAGCAGGTAGATGGTTCCACTCTTGAACCACTTACTCACCGGTGTTCCCCCGTTGGTTGGTTTCCGCTTCATGTACTAAGTCTCCCACGCGTAGGCCCGCTGGCTCCTGTGTTGAATCTGCATATTTGACGGTTGGAAGGGGGACAATCTTTCGTGGCCCAGGTTGGGATGGGCGGCGCAAGATTGCCCCCAAGTGTAAGCCGGTTGGTTCAGAATGTCAATTCATTCCGCCCGGCGTGGGCGGCGGAAGACCCGCCGCAGCCACACGCCGCCGATCAGCCCCGCCAGCACGAGAAGGCCGCCGACGGCCAGGGGAAAGTTGGGGTTGCCGCCGCGCAGAGCGTCGGGGGCGTCAGCGGTCAGGGCGCGTCGTAGGCCCTCGTACAGCCCGACGCGCGGCGCATAGCCCAGGTCGTGCTCCGCCTTGCCAATGTCGTAGTGGGTGTCTCGCCCTAGATTAGCGACCATGTCCGAGCCGAAGACGTAGGCCAGGCGCGGGTTGATGGGCGCGACGGCCTCGTGGGCGAGACTCGCGATATGCTGGAGATACCCCGCGCTGACATCCACGATGCGCGGGGCATACCCGGTTAGCAAGCCAAAGGTCTCGGTGATGTCCCGCAGAGTGGTCGGTCGGCCGTCAGTGAGGTTGTAAGCCTGGCCCACTGCTGCCTGGCGCGTCGCTGCGAGCAGCGCGGCGTCGGCAACATCGCTCACGTACACCAGTTCGACCAGGGCGTCGCCGCCATCGGGCAGCGGCACGATGGGCAGGCGCATGGCCCTGAGCAGGACGGGCAGAAAGTAGCGGTCGCCAGGACCGTAGATCACGGCCGGTCGTAGCACCGTGACGGGCAGGCCTTCGCGTCCTGCCTGCCACACGGCCTCTTCAGCGGCCAGCTTAGTTCGGCCGTAGACATTGGTTGGCTGCGTGGCGGCATCCTCGCGGATGGGGGGATCATGGGGGCCGTAGACGGCGACCGAGCTAAGATGGACGAAGCGCCTCACGTGGGCGGCGCGACTGGCGGCCAGGACCAGCTCCGTACCGACGACGTTGACCCATTCCATGTCGGCCTCGCTCGCCCCAAAACCGAGCAAGGCCGCGCAGTGGAAGACGACGTCCACCCCTTGCACGGCCTGGCGCAGGCTCTCTTCGTTGTTGAGGTCGCCGATAATCAGGTTCACCCCGCGCAGCATCAGGTCATCCACGCGGGCAGTGGGGCGCACCAACGCCTGCACGCTATGGCCCTGGGCCAGCAGCGCATCGACGATCGCGCCGCCGACCAGGCCAGTCGCGCCCGTGACGAGGGCCTTCACCTAACCCCGCAGGAAGGAGCCGAGGCGGTAAAGATCAACCTTGACGAGGCCGTTGTGTTCCAGGAAGACGCGCAAGTTGGCCGTCGATGGCTCCGTGATGATAGCGCCGCGATCGACGTTGCGCGGGTTCTGGTTGGGCGTGAGGCCGGCTGGTTCCTGATACGGCTCGTCGCTGCCGCTCTCGGCGATGACCACGGTCGGCACACTCAGGAAGCCGGTCCATTCCTCCAGGCGAGCGGCCGCCTTCGCATCCGCTTCGATGTCGATCTCGCGGAAGGGCAGGTTCCACTCCTGAAGGTGTGCCCGAACGTGGTCGACGTCGGAGCAGCGGGTAGCGCGGGAATAGAGGACGATCTCGCGGGCCATACAGTCTCCTGCGGGTCATGGCGGCCAGGGTCATGGGATGCGCCCGCACCCAGGCCACCCCGAGGTAGCGCGCGGGCGCACCCTGAGTATACCCCCGTCGCGCCGAATTGTAAACGGCCACGAGGCTTCGGAGTGTCAATCGACGGGGCCACGCAGAGGCAGGGCGGCTGCGATAGCCTCGGGGCGCGCGTGGGGCTAAAGCCGCCGCGCCAGACGAGCAAAGCCCCGCTGGGGCTGGGGTAGCCCGCAGGGCTTCGCCTGTTCAGCGCGGAGGTTTAGCTCGGCGCGTCGGGTGGGGAGTAGCGTCGTCTTGCTAGTGGTGGCCTGAGGCCCTTCGCGAGCCGCTCAA
>JAHCIE010000126.1 GCA_026129385.1 Anaerolineae bacterium | reverse complement strand
GGCGGCCATGTTTACCTCTCGCGGCGACTCGAATCCGCGCCACAACGTGCCTTTGCGTCCTGTGTTCGATCCCTTCGTCGCCCTGGCCGCCACTCTCGGCCTGGGCATCGGGTTGGCCCGCTGGCGTCGCGCGCCGTATGCGTTCATTCTGGCCTGGACCGGCGCGATGCTGTTGCCCACCATATGGGCCGAGGATGCGCCCCACTTCCTGCGCGCCGTGGGCGTGCTGCCCATCGCCTTTCTGTTTCCCGCCCTGGGGCTGGACGGGGTATGGGGCTGGCTCGCGACGCGGGGACGGGCGGCGCTAGGGGCAGGTGTCGTCGCAGGCGTGCTCGGCCTCGGCCTGGGCCTGACCGTTCGCGACTATTTCGTTGTACATACTCGTAGCGAGGCGGCCTACTACCAGTTTGAGACGGGCGCGGCCGAGTTGGCGCGGGAGATCAACACCTTCCTCGGCACAGGCTGGCAGGGCGGCTGGCGCGAGATGCGCACCGACCGACGCGACGGCTATCGCGCGTATGTGGACGCGCGCTTGTGGGAGGGCTGGCCGTCGCTCCAGTTCCTCATCCATCCCGCCGGCGTGCGGATGTTGACGCCAGGGCGCGCCATCACCGGTGACGCCGTCCTCCTCGCTCTGTGGCCCCAGGAGAAGCATGACGAGGTACTGGCTCAGCTTCCCCGTGACAGCCTCATCGAGGCCCGCGAGGGGGCGTGGGAGCGCGCCGATCTGCAACCCCAGGCCCGGCAATTATACTATAGCGTGCGCGCGACGCCCGACAAGCCCGCCGAGACGTTGGGCGCGGACTTCGGTGGTGCGCGGCTGCGGGCGGCCGAATGGTGGCCGACGGCCGAGGGTGCGCGCGTGCGCCTGATATGGGATGCGAAGGGGCCACTGTCGCCCGACACGTCGGCCTTTGTGCACGTCGTTGGCTCCGGCGGTCTGGTCGGCCAATTGGACGGGCCGCCGGGTGAGTTATATCCGGCCCGGCTGTGGCGCGCCGGGGATACAGTGGTCGACGAGCGGGACATTGCTCTGCCGCCAGGAACAGGGGTGAGTGAGGTACGGGTGGGGCTGTACGACGTGAAGACATTGCAGCGGCAGCAGCTGGCGAGTGGCGCGGACTACGTAGTCGTGCCGCGGGGGAGTGGATCGGAATGATGCCGGCGATGGTCAGTCCGCGTGGCGACGAAGCGCCTTCGCCATCGCGGGGGCAGAGCGGCTTCGCTCCGCCGCATTGCGCCCGGCGCGATGGTCGAGGGGCTGTTCGGCGCGGGGCGGCGCGGCCATGACGAGCCAGGGCCGACGGTCGGCGCACTGGGCGGCGGCTATCGCCACCGTGCTGTGCGGGGTGGCGTTTGCGGCGCGGGTATGGGCGCTGGGCGGCGCGGCGCTCAGTTTTGATGAGGCAGTTGACCTGCGCTATGGAACGCTACCCATCGCCGAGATGCTCACGACGCTGGCGGCGCGGGGTATTCACCCGCCACTCCACTACTTTTGGCTACATGGTATCGTGGCCGTGGCAGGGACGACGGAGTTTGCGGCTCGCTTCGCGAATGTTGTGGTGGGTGTGCTGGTCGTGCCGCTGACCTACGCACTGGGCCGCGAGGCGTTCGCGGGCGATGAGCGTGCCGCTGTGGCTACCCTGGCCGTGGGCGCGCCGGCTGCCGCGCTGGCGGTCGTGTCGCCCTTCCTGCTGTACTATGCGCAGGAGACGCGCATGTACAGCACGGCGGTGTGCCTGGCGGCGCTGGCGCTCGTGCTGTTCCTGCGCGCTGTGCGGCGGGGCGGGACGTGGCCGTGGGTGTGGTACGCGCTCGCATTGGCGGGCATGCTCTATACCCAGTACCTGTCGGTATTTCTGATCCCCGCCTTCTTTGTCGGCGCGCTGTTGGCGGGCTGGCCTGTTCTGCGCCGCTGGCTACTGGCGGCGCTGGGGGCGGCCGCGCTATACGTGGCGTGGCTCCCGTCCATGGTCGGCCAGTTCCTGTACCTACTGCGCAACCCTGACTACTATCCCGACCGGCTGAGCACATCGGGCGTCCTGGCGAGCGTGCTGGCCGGTTTTGGTGGCAGCGAGAGCTTCGCGCTGGGTATGTTGATCTTCGTTGCCCTGCTGGCGGGCCTGGTGTGGACTATGGGTTGGGGGTGGCGGACCGCGCAGCCCGTTGCCGCACGGCTGCTGGTCACGCTGTTGGCCGCGCTGTTGCCAACGGTGTCGACGGCTGTCCTGGCCAGTCTGATGCCTAAGTTCGCTACCCGCTACGCCATCGTCGCCGCGCCCGCCGTGTTCGTGAGCCTGGCCACGCTGGCGTTTCTCGCGCTGTGGGGGCGGGGGCGCAGAGCGCAGCTGGCGTATGGTGTGGTGCTGGCGGCAGCGCTGCTCATCGTCGGCTGGCGAGGATGGGACGCTGCCCAGGGCGGCTGGTTCGGGCAGGAGGACTCGCGCCGCATGGCCCAATACCTGTCGGAGCGGGCGCGCCCCGACGACAGCATCGTGTTGGTAGAGGACGCGCCCGATGCGCTGCGCTACTATTATCGCGGCCAGACACCCTGGACGGGTATGCACGTCGGCTTCGACTTCGAGCGCGGGGCGCAAGCATTGAACGAGTTCTTGGCGACGCGGCCAGAGCGAGCGTGGCTGGTGCTATGGCACCACGAGTTCGCCGACCCCACTGGCATGGTCATCGCGGAACTGGCGCGGCGCAGCAAGGGTGCGCCCTTTGTGCGCAATAACATCGCCGGCTATTCCCTGATGCGCTACGAGCTGGATGACTGGTCGCCGGTGGCGGCGTTGCCGACGCCGCAGCAATCGCTCGACACTCGCTTTGAGGATGCGCTGACGCTGGTGGGGGCGGATCGGCTGGATGACGAGGGGCGGACGGTCCGTTGGATTCTCTACTGGCAGGCTCTGCGTCAATTGGACCGCCAATACTCAGTTGCGCTACAATTCCGCGCGCCAGACGGGCAGATTCGCCTGACCCACGACCAGTCGCCCAGCACGCCCTACTTGCAGACGCAGAACTTTCCGCCGGGGAAGACGGTGAGGGGCTTGACGGAGGTGGAGTTGCCCGCAGATCTGGCTCCCGGCCGCTACGATGTGGATGTGTTGGTGTGGGACATCGCGGCCCAGCACAACCTCAGCGTGGTGGACCCGACGAACCAACCGATAGGTATTGCCGCGCGTCTCGGCCAGGTCGAGGTGGCAGCGGCAACGACCAACAAGTAACAACCTGGCATTGTGCAAGGAGAGTCCACGACTATGCGACTGCGCATTCTCACCCTCGCTCTGACCTTCGTGGCGCTTGGCGCGCTCCTCGCCACGAGTGTCTCGGCCGCTCCGCCCGCCGAGATCAGTTGCTCCAACAACCTGCTGCAGAATGCAGGCTTCGAGGAAGGCTCGCGCAAGACGGAGAGTATCGGCACCAGTCTATCGTCGGCGGTTGGCAACGCTTGGACACCGTGGCTGTTGCGAGGCGACGAGCGCGTCAACCGCGAGCCGGAGTACAAGCTCGAAGACACGAATATTTCAAAGACACGCTTCCGCGCCCACAGTGGCCGCTATTCGCAGAAGTGGTTCACATCCTGGGGTACGCATGACGCCGGCGTGTACCAGCAGGTGCAGGTTCCGCCGGGGACACCGCTGACCGCGACCACCTGGGTCCAGGTCTACAGCGGCGAGGCCGACGGCTTCAACGGCACCGAGTTCCTCTCGGACCCCCAGCTGCCTGGCAAGTATCGCGTCTCCATTGGTATCGACCCGACCGGGGCGACACCGCCGGGCGTGGGCGCGCCGCCGCCCGATACGGTCATCTGGAGCGAGCCGAGCCTCAAGACCGACGACTGGCACCAACTCGCGGTGAGCGCGGTTTCGCAAGGCCCGGCGGTGACGGTTTACTTCAAGGGTCAGCCAGAGTTCTCGGTGAAGCACAACGACTCCTTCTGGGACGATGCGTGCCTGTTCGTTGATCCGGCGCTCCAGGCCAAGCCCGCGTCCGCCGCGCCGGCCGCCCCCTCGACGCAGCCTACGACTCCTGCTGCTCCGTCGGCCTCCGCTTCCAACGCGGTCATGAAGCCGGCCGGCGCGGGCGCCGACTTTGCCATCGCCAACGGCCGTTTCTTCACCCAGACCGGCGCCGGCCAGGGTGGCTTTGCGGTCGTCGACGACGCGCAGGCCAAGTTCTGGACGGAGTTCCAGCGTCTCGGCGGCGCGGAGACGGTAGGATATCCCATCTCGCAACGCTACGAGCGCGATAGCTTCCTCACCCAGGCCTTCCAGAAGCTGATTCTCCAGTGGCGGCCCGATTTGGGGATGGTGACCGTGGTCAATGTGTTCGACGAGATGTCGAAGGCCGGGCTGGACCCCGCTTTGCTCGAGAAGTACCAGACGCCTAAGCCGTTGGCGAACTTCGACCCGACCGGCGCTACCTGGGCGCAGATTGTGAGCGGGCGTCAGGCGCTGCTGGACGCCAACCCGGCCATCAAGGCGCGCTACTTCTCGGTGGCCGACCCTCTGACGGTGTTCGGCCTGCCGGTGTCGAAGGTTGAGGACATGGGCAACCACTATGCCCTGCGCACGCAGCGCGCCGTCTTCCAGCAATGGAAGCAGGATATGCCGTTCGCCAAGGCGGGTGAGGTGACCATTGCCAATGGCGGCGATCTTGCCAGGTCGCTGGGCTGGCTCGGCGGCTCGCCGCTGACGCCGACGCAGGTGCAGTAGCAAGTCTACCAAGGGGGTGAGGGTCCGGTGGAGGACCAAGGACGAAGGACCGGGGACCAATCGGGCAGCCCTCACCCCCTTCACTATGCTCACGTCATAGGCCAACGCCTCGTGCCTCGCCTCACGTCCGCCCGCGGCGCCCCCGACTTCCAGTCGGGGGCCGATGGGGTAAGCCTGCCCAGGCAGGCTAGAGGTGGGGAAACGGCTGAGGCGCGGTGGGTGCGGCGAGCCAGACGCCCGCTTGAGCGGGCCTCCCGTAGCAGCGGTCGAATGTCATTCGGCGACGCTGTAGCCTGGCATTGTCGCCAATGACCGCGCCCCACCCTTCGCCCCTCAGGGCGCAAGACGCCAGCAGCACAGCCAACACGTGGCGGGGCAGGTTGCTGTTCCCCTTGCTGGCCGTGCTACTGGCGCTGCCCGCGGCGTGGCTGCTGCTCCAACCTGGCTTTGTCGCGACGCGGGCGGGCGGCGATAGCCCTTTCCTGCTGGTGCGCCTGCACCAGATGCTGGCCGGGCTGGCCGATGGCTTCCCTGTGCGCTGGATGCCGGATGCCGCCTATGGCCTTAGCTACCCCTTCTGGGACTTCTACGCCCCGCTGCCTTACTACCTGGCTGCTCTCTTCGCGCGGCTGGGCCTCGGTATCGTTGCTCCTCTCAAGCTGACCCAACTGCTGGGCTTCCTGGTCGCCGCGGCGGCCATGTACGCCCTGGCCTACGACGTGTGGCGTAGCCGGGCGGCGGGGTTGCTGGCTGCCGTCGCCTATACCTACGCGCCCTTCCACCTGGTGAACGTCTACGTGCGCGGCGACTCGCTGGGCGAGTTCTGGGCCTTCGCCTTCTATCCCCTGGTGTGGCTGGCGGCGCGCAGGGTGGCCCGCGCGCCTGGGCCTGCCGCCGTCGCGGGGCTGGCGCTGGCCTACGCGGGGCTGACCCTCAGCCACAACATCTCCGCGCTCATCTTCAGCCCTTTCCTGGCCCTGTACATTCTGGGGGTGTGGTTGGACCGGGGCGCGGACGGGCGCGGCTGGCGTCCCCTGGCTGTTGCCTTCGGCGGCATTGCCCTGGGACTGGCGGCCAGCGCGTGGTTCTGGTACCCGGCCCTGGCCGAGCGCGGGCTGGTGCAACTGGAGGTGAACCTGACCGGGTTCTTCAGCTACACCGGCCACTTCCGAGGGGCGAATCTGGTCCAGGCGGCCGCCCTGTTTGACTATGACCCGACCAACGGCGCGGCCTTCGTCGTGGGGCTGGCGCAGGCGGCGGCCATCGTTGCGGGCATCGTGGCCGCTCTATCGTGGCCCTTCGGGCGACGCTGGGAGGTGGGGGCCATCCTGCTGACCCTGGCGACCGCCGTGTTTGCCATCACGCCCCTGTCGCAACCCCTGTGGGACCATCTGCCGCTGCTGCCCTTCGCCCAATTCCCGTGGCGTTTCCTGTCGATCGTCGCCTTTGCGGGCGCGCTGATCAGCGCCGCGCTACCGGCGCGGCTGCCAACGGCGGGGACAGTATGGGCCGCGACGGCCGTCGTCGGCGGGGCGCTGATGGTGGCGGGCCTCGTGCGGCTGGATGTCGGTCGTATCCCCGTCGCCGATAGCGAGGTGACGGCGGAGCGGGTCGCCCTGTACGAGACCTTCACCGGTAATGTGGGCACGACCATTCGCGCCGAATACCTACCGGCGACGGTCAACCCGCGCCCATACATCACCGCGCCACTGATGCGGCCGGGCGAGTCGCCGGCCGCCGTGGTCCAGGCGGGCGAGGCGACGGCAACGCTGGAAGCGCGCCATCGCTGGCGGGTGGCGGTGGCGAGCGAGACGGCCGAGGTTGCCTTCCCGCTGCTAGCCTTCGCGGGGCGGGCGGCGTGGCTGGACGGCCAGCCGACGGGCGTGACGGCGGCCAATGGCCTGGGCTATTCGATGCTGCGTGTGCCGCGCGGCGAGCATGTGGTCGAACTGGGTGAGGGGCGAACAGGGCCACGGGGTGTGGCCGAGGCGGTCAGCCTGGCCGCGCTGGTCCTCATCGGTGCGCTGTTGCTCCTCGACCGCCGCTGGCTGTGGCTGCTGCCCGTGCTGCTGGTTGGTCTCGCCGCGTTGTGGCTGGCGGGGCTGGCGCTGCGGCCGGCCGAGCCAGCGCCGGTTGCCCTGCGCACCGAGACGGCCGATTTCATTCGCCTGCCGTGGTTGCACCGCAACCCCGACGGGGTAGGCTTCGCCAACGGCGCGCGGCTGGCCGGGTATCGCCTGGATGGTGTCACCGATGCGCCCGCGCCGGGCCTACCAAGTGATGCCAACGCCGAGGGACGAGCCGCGCTGGGGGTGGGCGTGCGCGCGGGGGAGACGCTGACGACGACGTTGACGTGGGACACGCCGGCCGGCTGGCAGGTGGATGTGGCGCTGGTCAGCCCGGCTGAGCATCTGTTTGGCATTTCCTGGCAGGTCGCCAACGAGCGCGTGCCGCTGGCTCCGACGACGGCGCACCATCTGGCGATTCCGGCCGAGACGACGCCGGGCCTGTACTGGCTGCGGGTGCGCCTACAGGCCGATGGCAACGACGAGGTGGGGCCGGTCGACGCCGAGGGCCGCTTCCGGGGCCGTCTGTACCTGCTGCCCGTCTACGTCCTGCCGCCCAGCGCCGCGCCGCCGCCCGCTACGCCGCGCTATCGGCTGAACGATGCGGTCAGCCTGACCGACGTGCAGATCGAGCCGCGCCGGCGTGACCTCAACGTTGACCTCACGTGGCGGACCGACGCGCCCCTCTCCGACAACTACGTGGTATCGCTGCGACTGGTGGACGAGGCGGGCCAGACGGTCGCCACATCCGACCAGCCGCCGGGCTATGGCTTCTTCCCGACCAGCGCGTGGCAGGTAGGGCAGCCGGTCTATGACCGCCGCCGCCTGGCCCTGCCCGATACGGTGACGCCGGGCGTCTACCGCCTGGAGATCGTCATGTACCACCGGCCGACGTTGGCGGAGGTGGGGCGGGCGACGGTGGACGGGGTGCGGGTGGAGAGATGACAGCCGACGAAGGACCGAGGACCAAGGACCAATAAGAGAGCTTCCATTGGTCGTTGGTCATTCGTCCTCGGTCGGCCGCGTACCCAAAGAGTCTCCATGTCTCAGAGGCGGCGGCTACCAAGAGACTATTCTCGACCAAGAACCGCTTCTTCCCCCTGACCGAGCTTCAAGAGCCGATCGTCGCGCACACCGAGGGGCGCGCCGGTGAAGGCATCGTAGACGCTGACCGTGACGGTGATGGGGCCGGGCGCGTCCTGGGGCAGGCGCAGGACGCGACGGTCGGGGACGCGCATCCCAGCTGTCCACTTGAGGGTGGGGATGGCGCCGCCGGCCGGCGTGCCGTCGCTCTGCGCCGACCAGCCGGGGCCGCGCGCCTTGACGCTGACGCTGTAGTCGCGGCTCAGGGGGCGTAGCGCCAGCCAGTCGAGAGCGACGGTCAGCTCGTCGCCGCGCCGCTCGATAGGCGCATCGACCAGGGCCATCTCGCCGCCGAAGTCGAGCCAGCGCATGTCACCGGGACGACCGAGGGCGATGCTGCCCCGGCCACCGC
>JAHCIE010000125.1 GCA_026129385.1 Anaerolineae bacterium | reverse complement strand
TGGCGGGCACGCAGGCGATGGGGATGTTGAAGGCGGGATACTCATTGCGGCGCGCGTAGAGTTGGTACGCCGAGCTGTAACCTGCCCAGCCACCAATGACTAGCAGCCCGTCGATCTGGTGCTCTTCCAGATGGCGTGCGATGTTGTAGAAGTCGCGGCCTTCAGGTACGCGGCGGCTGGTGCCTAGTTCCGCGCCCCCGCGCATCACCCAACCGTGAACGCTCATCCAATCCATGTCATGGATATCGCCCTTGGCCAGGCCCTCAAAACCATTGCGGGCGGCCAGCATGGCGTGGCCCTGGTCCATGCCGAGGCGCACCGCCACACGCACCGCTGTATTCATGCCAGGCGCTGGGCCGCCGGCGTGGAGGACAACGATCTTCAGACGCCGCTGGCCGATTGCCGGCGCGCGGGGCGCGGCGCGCATGAGGGTGTGGAAGATGCGATACGATTCGGCGAAACTACCCCCCCGCATGTCCATCGCCTTCTCGTATTCCTGGTTCGCCATCGCGGTGGCCAGGTCGTGGGTTTTGGCGACGTTCTCCATCAGGGGCGAACGCAATATCTCGTTGTGGCGGATGCCGATGAGCTTCGGCTCATCGATGGGTTGGGCTGTTAGCACCTCGTCGACGGCGTGGTAGCCCAGCACCGTGCTCTGCCAGCGGTCGTAGGCGCTCGGCGCTCCGCCGCGCTGCACGTGACCCAGGATGGTAACTCGTACATCTTCGCCGAGCCGGTCGGCCAACACCGTGCGCACGTACTCGCTCTCGATAGGAGTGCCGTTGCAGTCCGTCGCGCCCTCGGCGACAATGATGATGGTGTGGCGGCGACCAATGTCACGGCCGCCATGGACGGCGGCGCACATCTCTTCCTCCCACGGGGCGGCCGACGGGCTTTCGGGAATGAACACCCAGTTCGCGCCGGTGGCGATGGCGCTCATGAGCGCCAGGTAGCCGCTGTGACGGCCCATCACCTCGACGACGAAGGTGCGTTGGTGGCTCGCGGCGGTGCTGGCGATAGCGTCCACGGCCTCGACGATGCGGTGCAGAGCCGTGTCGGCGCCGATGGTCATGTCCGTGCCGAACATATCGTTGTCGATAGAGCCGACTAACCCCGCCATCATGAGCGCCGGGTAGGCGTCGGCCTGCGCCTGGCTGATCTCGCCCGTGGCGACCAGTTCGGTCAGGTGGTTGGCCCATTCCTGGCGTAGCAGGTTGGCTCCCGTCAGGCTACCGTCGCCGCCAATCACTACCAGGGCGCCGATGCCGTGATCCACGAGGTTCTTTACAGCTTTGCGGCGGCCTTCCAGCGTACGGAATTCGTCGGAACGCGCCGTGCCGATGACGGTTCCGCCCTGCTGCAGGATACCGCCCACGCTATCCCATGCCATGGGGCGAATGTAGTCGCCGCCCTCGACCATGCCCTGGTAGCCTTCATAAATGGCGTAGACTTTTGCGCCACGGCTCAGGCCCGTTCGTACTACCGCGCGGACTGTCGCGTTCATCCCTTGTGAGTCACCGCCACTGGTGACAACCCCAATTGTGCGGATGGATGTCTGGTCGGACATGGTTACCTCATTACTTCGCCCGCGCTCTCGCGCCGCCAGGTGCGCTTGCTGCAGGGGCTACGAGAACGGCCAAATGATGGGTATGAGTACGATGCTGATAACGAAGACGAGCGCCAGCAACGGGAGGCCGAGGCGAGAAAAGTCGCCAAACTTGTAACCGCCCGGTGCGAAGACGAGCATGTTGGTCGGGGAGGCGATGGGCGTCAGGAATGCCGCAGCGGCGGCGACAGCTGTCGCCATCATAAGGGGGTAGGGCGACGATTGAAGTTGCTGCGCTGTTTGTAGGACAATGGGCGCTAACAGAACAACGGTCGCGGTGTTGCTCATCACCTGGCTCAGGAGCGAGGTCAAGATGAACACGCCGGCGAGAACTGCCAGTGGGCCGACGCTGCCCAGGGTTTGTACCAGCGCGTTGGCAAGGAACTCTGCACCGCCGGTGACCTCCATGGCCGTGCTCATGGGTAGCATGGCCGCGATAAGCACGACCGTGGACCAGTTGATGGCCCGATACGCGCCCTCGGCCGTCACCGCGCGACCCAGAACCATGACGACGGCCGCGATGAGGGCCGCGATGACCGTAGGGACAATCCCGGTTACCATCATGATAACCATCGCCGCGAGGGCCACTATGGCGATGAAGGCCTGAGGGCCGAAGTCCACCACCTGGCGGGCCACTGCCTGAGGATCACCGACCACGACGAAGTTGGTTTGTTCGTCGCGCAGCCGTTCGATGTCGGTCCATTTCCCCCGCACCAGCAGCGTGTCGCCCAGTTCCAACTGTGTGCGCTGGCGCGGCATGAGGTGGTCGCCGCGCAGCAGGGAGATGACCTGGACGTTGAACTTGGCGGCTATGTCGCTGTCGGCGAGGGTATGCCCCGTGTAGTCTGAGCGAGGGGCGACGAGAATCTCGGCCAGGCCAACGTCATGGGATAGCATGACCTCGGCCAGGCCGCTCTCATCGCCCTTGACGGCCGTGGCCGGGACGTGCAGGTTCGCTGCGGCGCGAGCGACGGCGTCGGGTGTGCCCTTGACGAGTAATTTGTCATCCGCTCGCACAACCGTATTGGCATCCGGCACGGTCAGCTCATTGTCCTCGTCCGTCTCGAATTGGTTGGGGACCAGGCGTCGCCGGAGGGGGCGGCTTGTCTCAGCGCGCACGCGCTCGATGCGCAGCACTGTTAGCCCGTAGCGTTCGCCCAATCCCAGGTCGCGCAGGGTTTTGCCCGCCAGGTCGGACTCGGCCGGGATCGGCAGCACGAAGAGTCTCGACATTAGCCCATAGGAGTGGGCCATCTGGGACATCGTCGCCTGAAGATCGACAGGGCGGTCGCCGCTGGGTCGATCCGCGAGCAGGCGAGGAGCGGCAAATCTCAGCAGTACGACGGCCCCGATGAGCAGGGGTACCCCGATCTTGGCGAACTCAAAGAAGCCGAAAGGGGGTAGCCCGGCCGCGCTCAGGGTATCCGAGACGACGATGTTGGTGGGCGAGCCGATCAGGGTCAACAGCCCGCCGAGGCTGGCGCCAAAGGCCATTGGCATCAGGAAGCGCGAGGGGATGCTGCCGATGCGCCAGGCAGCGGCCACGGCGGCCGGCACGAGCATGGCAACCGTGCCGGTGTTGCTCAGCATGGAGGAGATGAGAGCCGTGCCGACCACGAGGACGATGAGCAGGCGGGTCTCGCTCTCGCCAGCCCGCTGAAGAAGCTGTTCACCCAGCCAGGCTGTGATGCCTGTCCGCGAGAGGCCTTCGCTAACAACGAACAGGGCGGCGACGAGGATAACGGTCGAGTCGGCAAAGCCTGCCAATGCCTGCTGGGTAGTGATGACGCCGCTGAGATAGAGGGCTAGCAGCGACAGTACCGCTACCAGGTCGGGGCGCAGCTTGCTGAAGACGAACAGCAGGATAGTGGTGGCGAGGATGACGAAGGTGATGATCATAAATAGGCGCATCGAGTTCGCGGCGATGATCTGGTTGAGCGCGGCGAACGCTGTGCTGTGTATTATACAGCCATGTCGCCTACGGCTGTAATCGGGCACGGAGGAGGCTGCATGCTGGGTCCCGGCACCCAGGCCAACCCTACTGCCTCTACGAATCAGTAGCGACTGGCCCTCGTAGCCGTCGAGTTTGACGGTGAGCCAGATCGTCGGCCAGCCGGCTCATCAATGGTATCGGCGAGCATATCGACTACCTGCCCGGGCGGTGGTGGAGCGTAACCCTCTCCTCCACTGGCTCCGCTCCGAAGTTGAGGTTGCTACTTGTGTACCCTGGCCGTCTGGTAGCTCGCGTGGACTATCACCAGCAGTCCACGACTGATGACGTTGGGTACATCCACCTGGCGCGCGCCGAGGCTGATACCGCTGCCGCACGTCGAGTAGCCCCTGGAGCGACGGGCGAAGGAACCCGCCAAGCTGGCCTGCTCGGCCAGGAGCCGTAGAGGCCGCGCGCCCGTGGGCCGTCCGGTGACATCGTCGCGTCGGGGTTGAGGCCCATGAGGTCGTAGGCTCCCCGGTTGATCCAGCGTGTGTCGCCGTCCGCCAATCGCGCTGCGACCGACGCGGCCGGTAGCGGCAATGCGCCCACCAGGTCCCACCCTGACAGGGCGAAGACGCCGGGCTGGAAGGCGTTGTACATCGCCAGCAGTAGATGCGTGCGCTGGATTTGCCGTCGCTGCTCGTCCGTCAGCGCGTCCAGGTCGCGGATGCCTAGCGCGGCGGCGATGACGCTGGCCGTGGTGCAGGCGACGCCGTTCTCGACGAAGCGCAGGTTGTAAGGCGCGTTCTCGCCGGTCAGCCGCTCGTACATGACGGCGCGGATGTGGCGGCGCAACTCGGCCCCTGTCCACTCGCGGCCTTCGAGAGTGAACACGTCGTCGGGGTGACCCATCCAGAAGTGGACCAGCTCCAATGTCAGCTCGTCGTGGTTTTGCAGGGCGTGAATCAGGGAGGCCGGGTCGATGTCGTACTCGCGCATGATGTGCAGCATCAATCGCAGGAACTCCGTGTCGCCTGTGACCAGGGCGTGCTGGTAAGCGGGGCGAGTAATGAAGTCGTAGGACAGGTCCGCGCCGCCCTTCGACATGGCGGCGATGTCGTCCACGGTCAGGTTCAACTCCTGGAAGGTGAAGCCGCCCGCCTTGCGTACCATCCCTGCGATCAACTGATTGCCGACCACCGATAGCGGGTGGCCCTCCGACCAGGCGCGGGCGGCCGGGCGGGCCTCAATGCCGAGGAAGCCATTGGCGTCGAGCCGCAGCATCCGCGCGCCGAGCACGTCCAGGGAGTGCAAGGCGTCGCCGAGAATCATCTGCGGGGCGGCAAAGGTCGGGTCGAGCCAGTTGAGGGCGGGCTGCCCGGCCTTGAAGTAGTGCAGGTACACCCAGCGCCGCGCCAGGCCGTCGGCTCCGACTACGACGCTGGTGGCGCTCCAATCTGTCTCCTTGATGCCCGGCTCGTAGAAGATGACGCGGGGCAACTGACCGACGATGTAGCCCTTCACCTGGAGGGCATCCACGGTTGCGGGCAACAGGTTTACCGCGTCCTGACCCGGCGGCACGGGCGGCAGCAGCGGCCAGTCGGCCTCGTCAATCTCCACCATGTGGTAGATACCGGGGTAGTCTTGATAGCGCATCTCGGCGAGGCGAAAGTCTGGCCCCTTGCCGGTGTGGGCGGGGATGACGTCGTCGATGGCGACGGCCCCGTGGGCGTCTACCATGCGCACCAGGGCGCGAAACTCGTCCGCCGTGCCCACGGCGGGGTCGGTGCCGAAGCCGACGCGGTCGAAGTTGCCGTCGATGGTGGGCGTGAACTCGCGGTCCTGCACGCCACCCGCCTGCTTGGTCGGCCCGATGTGGATGGCGCGGATACCGATTCCGGCAAGGCAATCCCACAGCCGCGCGTCGCCCAGGGTATACAGGACGGATTCGCCGGGGCGGGTGATGATGGCCGCCGGGTAGGCGGTGAACCAGACGGACGCCAGAGCCGAGGCGTCGCGCGGGCGCGCCTCGGCGTAGGGCCGCTGCCAGAGGTGGCCGCGCCCTGCGTAGCGCACCGCCAGCCGTTTGGCGCTGTTCAGCATCGAGCGCTCGACCAGCCAGGCGATGTACTCTGCATTGGGGGCGCTCATCTCCCACCTCCTGCTTTGTGATTAGCGTCTCGACAGGCTTGCGCGCCAGGGTCATCCAGCGGCGCGAAATTCGTTGCGGGGCATCGCCGCGTGTGGTATACTGGCCGTGGCGTCGCCAGGCATAACCACGAACGACGACACCCTTGTGGGGCAGGATCGCCGCTCCGTCAAACGATCGTTGTCAGGAGACGCCATGCGCCGCGTTGGCTTCCAACTCAAGGTCAAGCCTGAACTCATCGACGAGTACCGCGCCCGCCACGCCGCCGTGTGGCCGGAGATGCGGGACGCGCTGACGCGCCACGGCTGGCGCAACTATTCGCTCTTCATGCGAGCCGACGGCACGCTGTTCGGCTACGTTGAGGTCGACGATACCTTTGAGGCTGCCCTGGCCGGTATGGACGGGGAAGACATCAACCGTCGCTGGCAGGCTTACATGGACGGCTTCTTCGAGATTCAGCCAGGCCTACGCGCCGACCAGGCTATGCTAGAACTGGAAGAAGTGTTTCACCTGGACTGAGGAGGTGTTTTATGAGTCCGCATCACGCCGCCTACGCCGCTCTTGTCGATGCGTTGACGGCCCAGGGTGTCGATGTGAACGCCGTCAGGACCGCGCTCAAGGCGCAGAAGATCGAGACGCCCAGTTGGGGCTATGCCAATAGCGGCACGCGCTTTAAAGCCTTCGCCTGGCCCGGCGCGGCCACCACGACCCGCCAGAAGTTGGACGATGCGGCGATGGTCCACCGCATGACGGGCATCGCGCCGTCGGTCGCCATCCACATTCCGTGGGACAAGCCGGAGGACGGCGACTATGCCGCCATGTGCCAGTATGCCGAGGCCCAGGGCGTGCGCATCGGGGCGGTCAACCCCAACGTGTTCCAGGACGACCCGTACAAGCTTGGCTCGCTGGGCAACCCCGACGCGGCGGTGCGCGCCCAGGCGCTGGATCACTTGCTAGAGTGTTGCGAGATCATGTATCTCGTGGAGAGTGACCTGCTCAGCCTGTGGTTCGCCGACGGCACTAACTTCGCGGGGCAGGATAGCCTGGTCCGGCGCAAGCGACGCTTTGAGGACGGGCTACGCGTCGTATACGAGCATCTGCCCGAGACGGGGCGGATGCTGGTCGAGTATAAGTTCTTCGAGCCAGCCTTCTACAGCACCGACATCCCTGACTGGGGCACGGCCTACGCTTTGTGCCTCAAGCTGGGGGAGCGGGCACAGGTGCTGGTTGACCTGGGCCACCACGCCCAGGGCGTCAACATTGAGCAGATCGTGGCCGTGCTGCTGGACGAGGGGCGGCTGGGCGGCTTCCACTTTAACAATCGTAAATACGCCGACGACGACCTCATTGTCGGTAGTGTCAATCCTTACGAGCTGTTTCTCATCTACAACGAACTGGTCGCCGCCGAGCAGGGGAGCGACCCGTCCGCCGCCGATACGGCCCGCCACGTCGCCTACATGATCGACCAGTGCCATAACATCGAGGGCAAGCTGCTGCCCATGATCTATTCGGTGCTGAACTGTCAGGAGGCCTACGCTAAGGCGTTGCTCGTGCCACGCGCAGCGTTGGCCGAGGCACAGGCGGCGGGCGACGTCCTGCTGGCGCATCAGCTGCTGACCGATGCGTACCGGGTGGACGTGCGCCCGCTGCTGGCCGAGGTGCGCGCCGAGATGGGCGTGTCGACCGACCCGATGGCAGCATACCGCGCCAGTGGCTACGAGGACAGGGTCCGCGCCGAACGGGGGATGGCCCGCGCTAGCGGCGGCTTCCAGTAGCGAGGCGGCGTGAGTTCCATTGACTTGGGCGTGATTCTTGAAGAGATGGGCGAGGTGGGGCAGCGGGTCGCGGCGATGGGGGCCAGCGAGGGTGGCGCGGGCAACATCTCGGTGTTCACCCGCAACCTATCGGACATGGATGATCGCTTCGCTGCCCAGGGCGTCATCGACCTGCCCGTACCCGCGCCGGCCCTTGCCGATGGCTGGGTCATCATCACCGGCACGGGCAAGCGACTGCGCGATATTCGCCGCCATCCCGAGCGAACCATCGGTGTGGTGCGGGTTCACCGTGGCGGTCAGCAGGGCACGCTGTACGCTGTTGAGGCGGTACGACCCACCAGCGAGTTCAACTCCCACCTGGCGGTCCACGAGGACCATGTGCGGCGTCGCGGCGTCGAGCAGCACTCTCTGGTGCATGCGCAGCCGGTGCGGCTGACGTACCTGAGTCACCTGCCCGCCTATAGCGACACGGCCCGCCTGACCCGTCGCCTGTTCCGATGGCAGCCGGAGACGTTGGCGGTGTTCCCCGAGGGCATCGGCCTGCTGCCCTTCCAGCCCCCTGGATCGGCGGAGCAGGAGGCGGTGACGGTGCGGGGCATGGCCGAGTATCGCGCCATTGTCTGGCAGCGTCACGGCATCCTGACCCGCTCCGATGTTAGCGTCGAGCATGCCTGCGACCTGGTGGAGTACGCCGAGACCGCCGCCTACTACGAGGTCATCAACCTGGCCCTGGGCCAGCCGACGCAAGGACTGTCGGACGCTGACTTGCGGCTCATTGGCGAGCGGCTCGGCCTGGCACAGAAGCTATTCTAGGGCATGCCACCGTTGGCCACGCGCGGCCGCCGTCGCCAGACTGGGCGGCGCGAGCCAGTTTGCGTCTAATC
>JAHCIE010000124.1 GCA_026129385.1 Anaerolineae bacterium | reverse complement strand
TCAGCAGTGACCCGGCCTCCGCCAGTGTCGCCGTTAACGGCACGACCCAGGTGGCCGTCAAGATTGCGGGTGTCACCAACTTCTACGGCGCGGACGTGCGCCTCAGCTTCGACGCGGCCAAGGTGGAGGTCGTGGACGCCGACAACGCCCAGCAGGGCGTCCAGGTGACCCAGGGCGACTGCTTCCCGGCCGGCTCGCAGACGGCGCGGAACATCGCCGATAACACGGCGGGAACCATTATCTTCGCTTCCAGTCGCGTCGCCCCGGCGCCGGGCGTCAACGGTGGCTGCACCATCATCACCATCACCTTCAAGGGCAAGGCAGCCGGCGCCAGCCCCGTGCAGTTCTCCCGCGCGCCGCAGATTGCTGACAGCAACGGTAACCCCATCAGCGCGACGGCGACGGGCGGGAACGTCACCGTCGGCGGCGGCGTGCAGCCGACCGGCCAGCCCACGGGCCAGCCCACGGCGCAACCGACCGGCCAGCCCACGGCGCAACCGACCGGCCAGCCCACAGCCGTGCCCACAGCCGTGCCCACCGAGACACCAGGCGGTGGGACACCTCCGCCCAGCGGGGGTAGCTGCACGTACACCGTAGTGGCCGGCGATACGTTGTCCTCCATCGCGCTGCGCTACAACACCACCGTCGCCGCGCTGGTGGCCGCCAACGGGCTGAGCGACCCGAATGCCATTCGCGTCGGCCAGACGCTGATCATCCCCAACTGCTCTGGCCCGGTTCAGCCGCCGCCGTCGGGTGGCTGCATCACCTACGTGGTGCGCCCGGGTGATACTCTGTCGTCCATCGCGCGACGCTACGGCACGTCGGCGGCCGCCATCGCCCAGGCCAACAACCTCAGTAACCCGAACCTGATCCGGGTGGGGCAGCGGCTGATCGTGTGCCCTGGCCCTGGCGGTGGGACGCCTCCGCCACCACCCGGCCCCGTGGGTCGCACCTACGTCGTGCGCCCCGGCGACACCCTGTCGGGAATCGCGTTGCGGTTCAACACGACGGTCTGGAGCCTGCAACAGGCTAACGGACTGGCGAACCCCAACCTGATCTTCCCCGGCCAGGTGCTGCACGTGCCCTAAGTTTCTGCAGCGAGTGACTCGTACTGGCAAGTGGCGAGTGGCTCAGCGGGGCATGGCGCGCCAGCGTCATGCCCCGCCCGTCTATCGTGTCCTCTGTGTATTCCGTGGTTGCCCTCAGCCCTGGGAGTAGACTATGTCATCCGAGACGACGATCTACCAGAACAAGGTCTTCACCCTGCGTGAGGTTGAGGACGAGACGGGCCGCCGGGCCTCCCTCGACCACCCCGGCTCGGTGGGCATCGTGCCGCTGCTGGAGCGGGACGGCCAGACCTACGTCGTCCTGGTGCGGCAGACGCGCTTTGCCCTGGGCCAGCGGCTGCTGGAGATCCCAGCAGGCACCCGCGACCCTGGCGAGGACGCCGAGACGACGGCTCGCCGCGAGTTGCCCGAGGAGGTGGGCTACGCCTGCGGCCGCCTGGACCCGCTGGGCGGCTTCTATCTGGCCCCCGGCTACAGCAATGAGTACATGCGCCTGTACGTTGCCCGCGACCTACGCCCGCAGCGGGCCGCGGCCGACGCCGACGAGGTGGACCTGGAGGCGGAGCTTGTGCCCCTGGCCGACGCGGTCGCCACAGCGCGGGCGGGTGACTACCACGACGCCAAGACGGTCCTGGCGCTGTTACTGGTGGGCGACGCTGCCCTGGCCGTATGAATGACATGTGAAAGCCGGCCTCCTCCCCGCCCCGGACTTGGTAGGCGACGTAACAACGGCCCACTCCGGGCCGTTGTGTCTTTCAGAAGACACAGCGTGTGGCTTAGTTGCGGCCTCGGCCGCGGATGAGCGGCAGCCCCGACAGCCCACGGGGGCCAGGAGGAGGCGATACCATGTCATCCCGTTCCGTCTGGTGGAAGGGGGGGGCGGCCATTCTGGGGGCATTGCTCCTGGTGGCGATCGGCGCGGGACTATGGCAGATCGGCGTGCTCAGCGTCGGCGCGCAAGGCCCGGCGCCCTTTTTCACGCTGCGGGTCTACGGCCGTGGCTATTTTGGCGCGGGCGCGGATAACGTCGTCGACCCTGGCGCGGGACTCACGTCGGTCGTCTTCGACCCTATCACCGGCGCTGTGCCCGAAGATGCCCCTTATACCGACCTGCTCGGCGTCTTTCACCCCCAACACCCCGAGGCCCCGCGCAAGGATAGCGTCACCTGGAACCCGGCCTACATGGCCGAGAACGCCACCTTCGACGAGAATCAACGCCTGGGCCTGTACAATCAACTCTTCGCCGGCGGCATCAACGCTGCCGAGAAGGTTTGGCTGCGCCATTGGTACGAGCCGCAGCATTGGGACAAGGATCTCAACCGCGACGATCGCCTGACCCGCGACCCAGATACCGGCGAGCCAACCGACCCGACCCTGATCGGCGGCGCGCGTGTCTACCTGGACGACATCTGGTTCCCCGCCATCATGCAGGAGTTCACCTACATGCTGATGGAGAACCAGCAGCCCGCGCCACGCGGTGCGGCCAAGCCGGAGCCAATCTACGGACAGGCGGGGGCGACGCAGTTCGTCTTCCCCGTTGGCATGCGCGGCGGCGACCTGTTCGGCCCCGACGGCCAGATCGACACCGACAACGGCGCGAACGACGGCAACGGCTACGGACTGACCAGCCTCGACGCCAACTTCGACGGGATCCCCGACATTGTCCACGTCGATAGCGAGTTGAGCCTGTTCACCAAGACGGGCATCGCTGCCGACTTCAACGGCGACGGCGCGCTGCAAGGCCTCAAGCAGGGCGGCCCCTCGCCCCAGCCCAACGGGACCGAGCTGGCCGTGATGCACGTCAACCTTAGCGGCCAGCCGCTGCGGGTCGGCCAGTACGCCCAGTTCCTCGACCATGTGGTCAGGGTGTCCGGTATCTTCAACAACGCCGTCGCCCTGGACCTGTGGTACACGGGCGACCTGCGCCCGCGTTACCTCGGCCCCCAGGTCATCTACACCGGCGACATGGCCCTGGCGGGCACGCAAGGCCCCGCCCAGCTGATTCGCTCGACCCGCAACGGTGGCCCCGGTAGCAATGCCTGCGTCTTCCCCACCGGCCCCTGGTTCGCCTACGCCGAGGCCATCGACACCGTGGACGGCACGGTCAACCTGTGGCTCGGCCGCGCCCTGGGCCGCCCCTACACGGCCATGGAGGACCAGCCCGGCACGCCCGACCGTCGCCCCGGCGACCCGTGGTTCCTGAAGCGTTTCTATGTCGATGGCCACGAGTACAACGTGGTTGCCCTGGCCGCCCGCGCCAACAGCGCGCCCACCATCGCCGCGCCGTGTAGCCTGCCGCCGGGCTTCAGTGTGCCCGCTGACCCGTCGGACTTCGGCTTCATCACCTTGCGCACGCCGACGCCCAAGGGCGCGGACGTGCTCAACGCCCAGCACTCGGTACGCCTCAAGGGGTACGCGGTCAACGAGCCGCTGCCCATGCTACCGCCCTACAATCAAGAGCACTACATCTTCACCGATGTCAACCAGATCGCAAAGCTGACGCCCACTGACCGCGAGGACGCCATCGGCTACCTCGGCAATCTCGTCGGCCCCGTCCCGCCCATTACCCAGAAGAATCAGCCCTTCCCCTACGTGACGCCAGGCGGCGCGGTCTACAACGACCCGCGCGAGATGCAGTGGACGTATCGCAAGGAGACCGTCAATCCCCAGTTCCTGGGCGCGCTGCGCCAGAAGTACGGTGAGCTGCCCCAGGAAGGGGGGCCGCCGTCGGAGTTCTTCTTCACCGAGCAATTCTGGACATTGCCCTGGGCCTACACCGAGTTTGCCCTGCCCGACCTGGCGCCCGCCCGCACCGGCACGCGGGTCGACCCGCTCACCAATCGCGCCGCCCCCAATCCCGACCTGTACCTGCTAACCAGCGCCTTCCTCGCCCCCCAGGGCCTGTATCAACTGTGGGCGCAGGACACGACCACGCCCTACCAGTGGGGTGACTGGACCAGCCCGACGCAGCGACCACCCGTCGCCCTCCGGAACCGTGTCAAGTTCTGGTTCGATCCGGCCTCCTCTGGCGACCCGACCAACAACCCGACCGGCAAGATCGTCAAGGATGAGAACGGGCTGCGTGTCTTCGGCAAGGCGTACCGTTCACCCAACGACTTCAGCGGGACGGCGGGCGATACCTCCATCATCACCGATACGGTCGCCAATGCCGTCATCGAAGTCCCGCCCTACACCGACCCGTGGGCCCCCTTCAACCCGCAGCTGCCCCAGGCTCCGCGCAAAGACTCGGTGACCTTCGACCCGGCTTACCTGGACGAGTTCCGTAACAGCGGCGAGCCGCTGTCGGCCCTGTACTCGCGCATCTCCATCGAGGAGCAGGACGCCCGCGAGAAGGTCTATACCCGCATGTGGTACGAACCGAGCTACCTGGACAAGGCGCGCTTCAGCGCCGACCGCAGCCAGGACTATCGCTTCTCGGCCCTGCTCCAGGAGTTTACCTACCTGTTCGTGGATACCCAGGACCGTCCGGCCCACGGCCAGCCCGGCAACAGCCGCATCGCCTTCCCCATGGCGACGGGCCGCAATGAATTGCCCCTGCCGCCGCGCACGGCCGGCGTCGGCTGGAACCCAGGGGCGAGCTTCGGCTTCGGCGTCACCAGCTTCGACGCCAACTTCGACGGTCAGCCCGACATTGTCGCTATCGACAGCGAGAACAGTCTGGCTGCCAAGACCGGCGTCCGCGCCGATTTCAACGGTAACGGGGCCATCGACAACCTCGCGCCCATTAACCGCCCTGGCGACGGCCTCGTGGTCTTCTCGGTCGAAAACATCGTCCTGCGGCGCGGCGAGAGCGCCCAGTTCCTGGATCACCTGGTCACGCTGAAGAACATCGGCGTGGGCGGCTACGGTAGCCAGCCGACAGCCGACTTCGACTTCTGGTCCACGAGTGGTGGCCTGCATCCGCTGGGCAACGGCGAGTACGCCTCGTACCCCGACTTTATCCGCGCCGCCAGCTTCAATGTCGGCGACCTGGCCATCGCCAGCCGCAGCAGCGTGCGGCGTATTCCCGCCGGTGGCGACAACCTGGGCCGTACCGACGGGGCGTGGTTCCTGTCGGTGCAGGCCGTCAACCAGTTCGACGAGTCGGTGGTGGTGACCGTGGGCCGCGCGCTCGGCAACACCTGGGCCGCCATCGACAACGGCCAGGGCGGCCACAACCTGACACCCGGCAACCCGTGGTATCTCAAGCGCTTCTTCGTCGACGGCCACGAGTACAACGTGGTCGCGCTGCGCGTCGTCCCAAGCGATACGCAGACGGCGCAGGCGGAACCGTTCGAGTTCAAGTACATCACCCTGCGTACGCCGGTTCCTAAGCCTGACACCTTCGTCAACTATCAGGACAGCATCGCCTTGCAAGGCTACTTCCGGGGCCGTGTGCTCGACAACCCGGATACCAACGTCATCTCGCAGCTACCGCCTTTCAATATGGCGCACACCGTCGCCGACGACGTGGCTAAGATTTCGACCACCGATTTTGCCACCGACGCTGACCACCCCAAGACCGACTGCGTTGGCCTGCCGAAGGCCGCTGCCCCGTTAGCGGTGCGCGTCGTGGCCGAGAGCCAGGAGCCGCGCTTCCTGGGTGAACTGCGCGAGCTGTACTTCCTCCGCCTGCCCGCCGAGGGCAATCGCGAGCGGTGGAGCACCGAGCAGTTCAACACCTTGCCCGACCGCTACACCGAGGTTCAGCTGCCAATAGGCCAGAACTACCTGTGGACCAGCGATTGGACCTCGACCCAGAGCCGTCTGCACTTCTTCGCCTGCGGCGACATCAACCCCCTGGCGACGGGCGTCCAGATGACCCAGACTGACATCGCCGCCGCCTGGCGCGCCACCAACCCGACCTCAGCCATCAACGGTATCCCCTTCCCGAATACGAACGGCATCGGCCCGGCCGACTTCCCGACCCGCCCCGGCTCGGATCACATCGACTTCTTCAACGCCGAAGGCCCGGCCTTGACTGGCAACCCGTCCGCCGTGCGCGTCAAGCTTGTCTACGACCCGCGCGACGACGACGATATCTGGGTCAACCCCGGCGATCCGCCGACCCCGCCGCCGACGGCCACGCCGACCAACACACCCACCAACACGCCCACCCATACGCCCACCAACACGCCGACGCCGACGAATACCGCGACGCCGACCAATACCGTGCCGCCGACCAATACCGCGACGGCCACCAACACCCTGACGCCCACCACGACGCCCACGCCGTGCCCGAACTGCACGCCGACGAATACGCCGACCAATACCCAGACGCCGACGCGCACGCCGACCGCCACCAACACCGCCACGGCGACGGCCACGCCGACCGCGACCCAGACGCCGACGGCGACGCGGACCAACACGCCGACGCCGACCGCGACGCCCAACCAGCCCTTCGACCTGATCTGTACCTACCAGCCAGGGCCGAACCAGGTCGCGCTCCAGTGGGTCAACGGCGGCGCCTTCGACAGCATCGAAGTCATGCGCACGCCGCAGTTCTCCAGCGGCGCCATCAAGACGCTGCCGGGTAACGCCACGACCTTCTACGACAGCGAGCTGACGCCCGGCCAGCCCTACACGTATCAGGTGCGCGGGGTGGTCGGTGGCCAGCCGACGGGGTGGAGTGGCGCGACGACGTGCGGCGCGCCTGCCCAGCCGGGCGGCATCATCCTCAGTTGCCGCACCGTCTCGTACTCCATGATTGACCTGTCTTGGGCGCTGACCGACCCCAGCGTGACCCAGGTCTACATCGAACGCTCGCGCAACCTGGTGAACTGGTCGGACCTGCCGACACGGCCCGCTACGCCCACCGCCTACCGGGATAGCGGACTATCCAGCAACACCCTGTACTTCTTCCGCGCCCGCGCCTACAACAGCAACACCGGCCAGTTCTCGGCCTATTCCAACCAGGTGAGCTGCCAGACACGGGCCTGGGTTGACGACGTGACGGGGCGCATCATCCTCCAGGGCCGCACCAACTACGCCAACGCCCGCGTCCTCATCGACGGCGGCGCGTCCGGCACGGCCCTGACGGACGAGACGGGCGCTTTCAGCATCGCCGGGTCGCCCTTCGGCACCCGCATTGTTGAGGTGCAGATGCAGGGCTACCTGCCCATCAGCCGCACTATCGAGGTCGTCAGCGTCGATACGCCCCTGGGCGACATGTATATGATCGCGGGCGACGCCAACGGCGACAAGGTCATCAACCTCTTCGACCTGGCGAAGGTGGCGACCGCCTACGACGCCGCCCCTGGCGCGCCGAACTGGGACGAGCGGGCCGACATCAACGGCGACGGCTCGGTCAACATCTTCGACCTGGTGCTGGTCAGCCAGAACTTCGACCGCTATGGCCCCACCGACGGCAGCCAGCAGGGCAAGCCGGCCGGTGGCGCACTGGCCGCCGCCGACGCGCCCGCCGCCAAGACGGGAGGCTTCGACGTGAACGCGCGCCTGGTCGTCCGCAATCCGAAGGCGACGTACTTCGCGGGCGACAAGGTGACGGTGGCCGTCGAGGTCGATGACAACACGAACGTGTATGGGGCTTCGGTCGACCTGCCGTTTGATCCGGCTGTGCTTCGCTTTGTCTCAGCCCATCCGGGTGACCTTCTGGTCGATGAGATGTTCTTTAACCCACCGACGGTCAAGGATGGAGCCAACGGCCTCAAGTTTGTGCAACTGGTGGGGGCGCAACTTGGCGCCATGCCGACAGGCCCGCGAGGATATACCGTCTTTGAGGCGACTTTCAGCGTCGGCTGCGGCACGGCGATACTAGATCTTGGCGGGGCTGACTTCAAGCTGTCCAGCCCGGCGGCGGTAGAACTGCCGTCCAGCGCGAGTGGGTCGGCCCGCATCAGCACGACCTGCATCCTGCTGCCCCTGCTGCAAGTCGACCGCGAGAGATAACCAGCGCCTGGTCCCCCCAGGCGGTCCGGTCCGCCTCCGCCCCCTCCGTGGCTGCCCCCACGCGAGGGGGCAGGGCTTTTTCGCGCCCCCGCGTCATTGTCGGCCCCGTTCAGCGTCTTAGTTTCAGAGCATTTGGACAGGATTAACAGGATGTACAAGATTAGGGCCTGACGGGATGCGTGTGAACTGGCCTTTTCTGTCAATCTTGTTAACCCTGTCCAAATCGCTCCCGAATGGGTTAACCCATGCTACATTAGCAAGGAGGCAGGATGTCCCCCCGCATGCTCTGGATCTCGCTCACGGTGGCGCTGCTGACGGTCGTCGCCGGCCTCGCCCTTGTCAGTCGCCCGGCGACAGCCGCCCCGCAGCTGGCGC
>JAHCIE010000123.1 GCA_026129385.1 Anaerolineae bacterium | reverse complement strand
TCGGTGGGTTCGGCGGCGTAGCTGAGCCAGGCGCGGGGGCCGGGGTCTGTTCGCAGGACGTAGCTCGTCTCGGCCGCGCCGGTGATAGGATGGGCGACGGGAAGGCGGGCGACCTCGGTCATGCCGGGGATGTCGGTGTGCCAGGTGACGAAGTGGCCGACATTGAGCAGGCGGCGGCGGCGGTCGGCGGGCACGGCGGCGTAGAAGTCGGCGTAACGCTGGGTGCGTAGCGGACTCGCGCCCCAGGTGTCTTCGACGCCCGCCAGGACGCCGTAGTTACCAGGCAGGCGATACTCGTTCTCGACGCGGGACGGGGCAGGGGCCGCCCCCAGCGGGGTGATGAGAGCGGCCGGGTAGCCCAGGTCGGGGGGCAACGGCGGCCCCGCCAGCAGGGGCATGGCGACGCGCAGCAAATCGACGGCCGTCAGGACAAGCGCGCTGAGGGCCAGGACCTTGAGTTTACCCATTTCCCCCCCTCCCCCCATAGACAGGGGGGGACGGAGGGGAGAGGGGGGATCAGGCTGCCCTCTGCGCCCCGCCAGGAGCCGCGCCAGGCCCGCCCCCGCCAGCATCGCCAGGGCGAAACTGACCAGGAAGGCGGCGCGTTCCTGGGATTGGAACAGGTTGAAGCCGGGAGCCAGCCAGTAGAAGACAGGGTAGACGAATAGGTTGCCGCCAAAGGACAGCAGTAGCGCGACCAGCCCCAGCCCCGCCCAGAAGCCGCTGTCGTCGCGGCGGTTGGCGTGGAGGGCGGCGTACAGCGCGAGGCCCAGCGGGATGAGGCCAACGTACAGCGGCGACCACAGGCTGACGACACCGGGCAGAACCACCTGCACCAGGTCGCGGAAGGGGAAGCCGTGGGACAACTGGTCGTAGCTGGCGGCGGCGCGGACCGACAGGCGGGCGTACTCCAGGCTCGGTAGCCACTGAGCGGCGGCGAGGGCCAGCCCGCCCAGGGCCGTCCCGCCCGCCAGCAGCAGCCCGCGCCACCAGCCGAGACCCACGTCCCAGGCACGGTACACGGCCCAGGCCAGGGCGGCGTAGGCGACGTACATGGCCGACTGCGGGTGGCCGGGCAGGAAGACGAGGACCCAGACGAGGACAAGCGCCAGGAGATTAGGGAGTAGAGATTGGGGATTGGAGATTGGGGAAATATCTGATCTCGAATCCCTAATCTTCAATCTCCAATCTCTAATCTCGCCCCACCGCAACACCGCAGCGTCTGTGGCGAGGGCGAGCAGCGGCAGCCAGGTGTCCGTCTGGAGGACGGCCAACTGGAGGGGCGGGTAGCTGGTGAGGTAGCCGCCGAGGGCGAAGGTGACGCCGGCCAGGAGAGCCGCCCAGCGGTTGCCCAGGCGGCGGCGGGCCAGGCCATAGGTAAACGCGCCCGCCAGGAACAGGTGCAGTGCGACCTGGACGTACAGGGCGGTCAGGGGCAGGTCGCCGCCGCGGGCCGCGCCGTAGAGTAGCATCAGCAGGTTGGGCGGGTAGAAGACGCCCGACTGGATGTCGGCCAGGAAGGGCGCGCCGCTGAAGGTGTAAGGGTTCCAGGTGGGCAGGCGGCCCTGGGCCAGTTCCGCCGAGGCAAAGCGAGCAAAGGCGTAGAACTGGTCGATGAAGTCGCCGGCCGGGAGGTCGGCGCGACCTGCCAGGACCGGCGCCAGGAGCACGAGGACCAGGGCGGCGAGGGCGAGGAGCGCGAGGGCGTCCCAGCGTGACCAGGGCAGGGCGCGGGGCGACGCGGCGGCGCGCGCGGCGCGGGTGGTCAGGGAGGGCGCAGCGGTGGACATGACCTACTGCGTCACCGTCAGTTGGCCGAGGGTGGCGGCGCGCTGTTCGGTCAGGCTCGCGCCGTCGTAGAGAATGACCCGCCAGGTGTATTGGCCCGGCGCGAGGTCGGCGGGCAGGCGCACAGCGTAGCGGTCGGCAACCGGCTGACCCACCGGCCACTTATCGCTGGGCATGACGCCATCGACGGGGATGCGGTCGCGCTGCCAAACCAGACGGCCGTCGGCGGCCTCCAGGCGCAGCGAGACTTTGAGGTTGGGCGGAGCGGGCGCGGTGGGCGTCCACTCAAGGTCCATCGTCACGATGTCGCCGGGGTGGGCGGGGTTGGGTGACGCCGCCCAGGCCAGGTCGATGGGCGCGGGGCCGCTGAGGTCGGCGGGCGGATGCGGGGCGGGCATCTGGCGCGGGAAGGCGTAAGCCCACAGGCTGATGTTGCCCGCGCCCTCTACATCGAGCTGGTAGCCGTGGGTATCGAGCCAGGTCTTGACGTCGCCGGGGGTCTGGGGTTGTTCGACGGCCAGCCAGACTGGCGAATACTCGGCGGCGGTGTCGGCCACCACCTGCTGAATCTCGGCCAGCGGGCGGTCACGCAGGCGACTACTCTGGAGGTTGACGGTACGGGCAAGGCTGTCGCTGCCGTAGCGGCGGGCGAGGAACTGGCTCGGCCCCTGGAGCAGCAGAGCGTCGTTGTCGCCGGCCTGGGCCAGGATGCCAAGCATGTAGTCCTTGTAGTAGGCCTTGGCGTAGGTGGCGTTGGTATACCACAGGCCCAGACTGTACACGCTCAGCGCCAGCACGACGACCAGCGTCCCCCAGCCCAGCAGTGGGGCGCGCCGACCGAGGGCAACGATGCCCTGGGCGATGACCAGGCTGAGGATGGGGGTGGCGGCGATGAAGTAGCGCGGGTGGAAGTCGGGCTTGCGTAGCAGCAGCGCGGCGACGACGAGGGCAGGCACAGCAATGGCAGCGACAGATAGGATGAAAGGCGGAGATTGGAGATTTGAGATTAGAGATTGTCCGTGCCCGAACAGCAGCGAGGCGAGGCCGATGGCGAGGAGGGCGACGGCGAGCAGGTTGAGCCAGGGCGCGGCGGCGGGCGGGACCGTCTCGCCGAAGGTGTAGATACCCGCTAGCTGCCAGGGCGTCGTCGTGACCGGCTCGCGCCAGCCGGGGAAGCTCAGCAGCCCTGCTGCGCGCGGGAGCCAGGGAAGGAACAGCAGGGCGATGCCTACCTCAGCGGCCAGGAAGGCCAGCCAGCCGCGGGCGCGGTCGGCAGGACGAGTGAGCAATCGCCCAACGGCATACACGGCGGCGAGGGCGAGGGCGATGACGGCGTAGTAGTGGGTGTACAGGGCCAGCGCGCCCAGGGCGGCGTAGGCGAGCCAGGGCCAGGCGCGCCAGGCGGTGGCGCCGGGGCGGTCGAGGCGGTCCAGCGCGACGTCGAGGGCCAGCAGCGCGGCCAGCCCGAGGGCGGCCAGCTGAGTGTACATGCGGGCGTCCTGGGCGTACCATACCTGGAAGGGGTTGGTAGCGAACAGGAGCGCGCCGACGAGACCGACGCGCGGGTCGAAGACACGCCGCCCCAGGGCATAGACCAGGGCGATGCTCAGGGTGCCCCACGCCGCCGACGGGAAGCGCAGGGCGAAGTCGCCGCTGCCCGCCACGGCGAACCACAGGTGGAGCAGGACGAAGTATAGAGGCGTGTGCTCGACGGGCATGGCGGCGAGCAGGTCGCCGAGGGTCGCGCCGGAGCGGACCAGGGTGATGTACTCGTCACTCCACAGGCTCTGGCGGTCGAGCCAGGCGACGCGCAGGGCAAAGCCAAGCAGCACGACGACGGCGGGCGCGGCCAGGGACAACACCCAGGCGCGGGGCATGACGCGCGGGGCGACGGCCGGCGAGCCGATGGCGGCGCGGGTCGTCATGGGGCGTCGCCGTCTTGGAGTGCGGGGGCATAGCTCCCGCGACGGCAGCACGGCTTCCGCACTCCAGGGGGACGCGCGGGGTTGCCACGTCTAGCGCGAGCGAACGCACGTCGGCTGCTCATTGCCCGTTCACCACATCCAGTGTCGTCACCGTCAGTTCGTCGGCGCCGGAGTCGAGAAGGCGGCGCTGGCCCGTCGCCAGATCGTACCAGCCGACACGCAGCGAGTACTGGCCGGGAGGCAGGCTATCGGGAAGGCGAAACTCGGTGTAGTCGAGGATGATCTCGTTGGGCCGCCACATCGACACCGGGTGCGACGTAGAGAGGGGCTGGTGGTCGTCCTGGAGGACGGTCTTGCCCGATGCGTCGACCAGGTGGGCGAAGACAGTGAGGTCAGTGCCCAGGGGCTGCGGCGCGTGCCAGTAGAGCAGGTATTGGAGGCGATCGCCGGGCGCGCGGATCGTGTCCCCCTGCCAGCCGACGAGGCGGGGCGCGGCGACGAAGCGATCATCGCGCTCGTAGGTGGGACGCACGTCACCCCAGACGATGCGCTCAGCCGCGAACTGGGGACGCGCCGCGCTCGGCACGCGGTAGACGATGAGCAGGCCGTTGCCCTGGCGGTCCAGGGGCATGGTGCGCTCGGCGGCGTTACCGAGCCAGCTCGTCAGCAGGCGCGAGCGGCGCTCCTGGGCGGCGGGGAAGGTGTACACGGCATCCTTACCGTCGGCCGCGGGCAGAACCAATCCCCGCGACATCTCAATCGAGGCGGGCGGATTGTCACGGGTGAGGAAGGCGATGGTGGATTGGCTGGCCCACAGGGGCATCAGGTAGACGTGGTCGGTGGCCGTCCAGCCCTGAATCAACCGCGCCGCGTCCTCCTTGTCGGCGTCGTAGGAGTAGTAGAGTGTTGGCTGCTGGCTCCACACCTGGAAGTAGTCGCGCGCCGTCCACGCGCCGCTGACGAGCAGCACGAGCAGCGGCAGGCCGAGAGCCAGGACCCCCCTCAATCCCCCCGTCCACGGGGGGAGGCCAGAAGCAGATACTCTCTCCCCGCCTGCGGGGAGGGGGGCGACCCGCGCCAGCCACGCCGTGACGGTCAGCAGCCCCAGTGCGGCTAGTAGACACAATACGGGCAGCGCGCCGATGGCGCGGGAAAAGTTGGGGACGGCATCGCTGAACAGGGTAGGGGCCAGGCCCAGCCCGCCCCACAGCGCGGCCAACAGGTAGGGCGAGCGGTTGAGGCCGCGGGCCCGGCCGACAGCCACCACCGCCGCAGCCAGGCCGATGACGAAGAACACCGCCATAACGGGGTCGAACACGGGACGACCGGGTAGGTTGTGGAAGTCGGAGCCGTCGCCGCGCACGAAGAACATGCCCAGCACAGCGAGCGCCTGGGCGGCCAGCGCATCGGCGACGCTGCCGCCGTGGACCGCTGGGTCGAAGATGGACACGTCCGATGGGTGGCCCCAAAACAACCACTGGTGGTCGAGAAAGTAGACGCCCAGGGGCAGGAACAGGGCGAAGCTGACAGCGGCGGTCAGGCCGAAGCTGAGCAGGTAGCCCCAGGCGTGGCGGCGATCCACCAGGGCCAGCCATAGCGTGTAGGCGGCCAGCGCCAGGGGGATGAGGCGGCCGGTGGGGTGGGCGTAGACTGCGCCCGCCATGGCCGCGCCGGCCGCGAACAAGGGCAGAACTCGTGGCGCGCGCGGGCCTGTCCCCTCGTAGTAGGCCCAGAACACCAGGGTCATGAACAGCGGGACGAGGATGGCGCGGATGGAATAGCGGCTGAAGTGGAGGTGCCAGTAGCTGACGGCCATCACGGCGGCGGTCAGCAGCCCTAACCAGGCGGCGTCGCGGCGGTGAGCGAACAGCCGAGCGATGGCGACGGCGACGACGGCCAGGGTAATGAGGCTGGCGACAGCCGACGCCAGACGCAGGCTCGATAGGCTGGGGCCGAGGGCAGCGAAAAAGAGGGCCTGCCAGTAGCTCAGCAGCGGCTCGCGGCCGCCGTTGGCCGGGAAGAACAGGTCGCGCGCGCCTTGCGTCACGCGCCAGGCGTCGATGGCGTTGTACGCTTCGTCGAACTGGAAGCCGGGCGGGATGCGGTCGAGGGCGGGCAGCCGTAGGACTGCCGCAACGGCCAGGATGGCGGCCAGGGCGAGGACGAAGGCCAGGCTCGCCAGGCGCAGGCGGGGGAAGGCGGCCGCGGCTTCTCGCGCCGGTGGGGCCAGGCTTGCGGGCGGAGACCCTACCGCCTGTCGTGGCCGCGTCTCCATCTCATCCCATGGCCGCGTCATCGGGCTACCGTCGTTGGGCCAACGCGATGGCGGATACGCCCGTCGGGAGGTCCACATGCTGGACCAGTCGCGCCTCCGCGCGCAGCACGACGGTCAGGATGTGGTTGAGCCAGGCGGGCGACTGAGCCACGTCTGAGGCTCCCTCCGGCGCCAGGAGAACGACATTCTCGATGGCGCGCTTGGCGGCGGCCAGGGGCATCAGCAGGGTGTTGGCATAGGTGGCGCGCTCGATAACGAAGCCGGCCGCCGTCAGCTTATCCGTTAGTTCGTCCAGGGTGTAGCGATGGCGCGTGTGGACGGTCTGGTCGTGCTGGCCGCGCAGGGCTTCGTAGGCGGGGACCTTGACCAGCAGCCAGCCGCCGGGCCGCAGGACGCGGTGAAACTCAGCGAGGGCGGTCGTGTCCTCGTGGACTTGCAGGTGGTACAGCACGTCCATGCAGGTGACCAGGTCGTAGGTCGCATCGGGGAAGGGCAGGCTTTCCACCGAGGCCTCGGCCAGGTGGGGCAGATCGCGGTAGCGAGCGAAGGCCAGGGCGGTGGGAGACAGGTCGATGCCGGCCGTCCAGCCCATCGCGTCGAGGTGCATGAGCAGACCGCCGGTGCCGCAGCCGGCATCAAGGATGCGGGGACGATGACTGTCGCCCTGGCGGCGAGCCTCGGCGGCCGCGTTATCCAGGTGTCCGTTGAGCAGGCCGAGGGTGGCATCGCGCATGCCGACGTACCACCAGTGGCTATCCTCGGCGGCGTACATGCGGGCGTATTCGTCGAGATTCATGGCTACCAGTAGTGCTCGCGATACTCGCGGTAGAAGGCGACGGTGCGCGCCAACCCCTCGCGCAGGTCGACGTGCGGCTCCCAGTCCAGTTCGGGGTGGATGCGCTTGTAGGTGCTGTACACGTCGCCGATGTCGATGCGGGCGCGTTCAGGCGGGAAGGGCTTGAGGCGATAGCGGCCGGTGCCCGCCACGTCAATGAGCATTTCCACCACGTCGATCATATTGTACGGGTGCGGCGCGCCCAGGTTGTAGACGCGGCCGTTGGCCTCGTCGGTGTAGGCGGCCCGCAGTAGGGCGTCCACGGCGTCATCGACGTAGTTGTAATCCCGCAGGTGGGTTCCGTCGCCCCAGATTTCTATCTCCTGGTCGTCTAGCGCCAGGCGGATGAGCCAGCCGAGGGCTGTCTGGCGGTTGTGCTTGACGAGCATACGCGGGCCGTAGGTGTTGGTCATGCGCAGGGCGGTAGCGCGCAGGCCGTAGGTGTTGTTGTACAGCAGGTGATAGTGCTCGCCGGCCCACTTGTTGATGCCGTTGACATCGACTGGGAAGACCAGATGGTCCTCGTCGAGGGGCAGGTAACTGGGGCGGCCGTAGATCTGGCGCGTCGAGGCGTAGACAATTTTGATCCCAGGGTTGCCTTTGCGGCACGCCTCAAGAATCGACAGCTGGCTGCGGCAGTTGATGTCCAGATCGGTGTACGGATCGCGCATCGAGTCAATGTGGCTGAGCTGGCCCGCCAGGTTGAACAGGTAGTCTTGCCCCTGGACGAGGTAACTTAGCCCGTGCTCATCGCGCACATCAGCGATGTTGACGCGGACACGGTCGCGGATGTCGTCGATGTTGAAGAGGTTGCCGCCGTAATCGGGGAGGAGGGAGTCGACCAGGAGCACGTTCGCGCCCAACTCCACCAGGCGATGGGCGAGATTGCTGCCGATGAAACCGAGGCCGCCGGTGATCATGACGTTGCGGCCCCTGAACATATCAGTGTAGGGCATAATGGCGAAGTTTACCACAGGTTTGCGTGGGATGCGACTTCGGGCTATCATTTTGGCTTATGCATCGCGTTACTCGTCGCCAGTTCCTTATCGGCTCGGCCGGTGTGATTGTGAGCGCGGTCGCGGCCGGCTCAGCTCTGACGCTCTTGCGCAACACCCCCCCCGAGAGCCAGTCCCACGCCGATGTGAGTCTCAGCCTCGTCGATCACTACAACCTGCGCGATCCTCACGATAGTCTCGACGTGTCGTGGCAGCAAGTGAACAACATCAAGCGGGCTGTGGACCAGGCGGTAGCCCTGGGCATAGGGACGTACGTCCTTTTCGCCCGCGATACCTTTGAGGCCACACTCCCCTACGACTTCGAGCTGCCGGGGGTGGGGAACCTGGCGGAGGCGTACGCGCCGGATAGCAAGACGCGCCGCGTCGCCGAGGGGATGCGCGCCTGCCTGACTGAGGTGGCCCACTACACCGACGCCCGGCAGGTGGGCCTCCTGCTCCATACCAACCAGTTCGAGACCTTGCCCGCCATCTACGAGCGAGTCCAGGACCGGGTGGTGGGGGCGACGGGCACGCCCATCTGCCCCGGCCGCGAG
>JAHCIE010000122.1 GCA_026129385.1 Anaerolineae bacterium | reverse complement strand
GATGCGCCGCACTCGCCCCAGGTCGGGAGCCTGCTCGCCGGGCAGGTCGACAACGCGGGTGGTGCGCGTCTCTTCCACCACTCGCGCGGTCTCGCCCGTGAACGGGTCGGTGATGTCGGTCTGCGTCACCTCGTCCACCGCTTCCACCACATCGCCTTCTTCATTCTCACTGCGGACGGCCTTGACCGTTCGCCGTCGACGTTGCTCGGTCATGGAAACCTCCTTGCTACGGTTGCCAGGCTGGAGCCTGGCGGCCCCAGGTCATGGTCGGAATTACGCGGGTTTGGGCGCGGGTGGCGCAGATGGCCGACGTGTCGAGGCTGCTCTGCATCGCCCAGTCGGTGAGCAGGTCGGCGGTGATGCGACTCTCGCGCTCGGGACTGAGCCGACCGTCGGCCTTAGATTGGCCGATGGCGGCGAGGACGAGGGATGGCGGCGCTGCCTGCATCTTGAGCCGCGAGCCGCGCCACCCCTCGAACACGGCCCTCAGGCGGGCCGGCGTTCGATCCGGGGTTGCCAGCGCCTCTTTGAGGGAGGCGCTCCTCAGCGAGCGTGGGCGGTGGTGAACCACCAGCGAGACGAAGGCGGGTATGGCCTGCTCCAGCGCAGCCAGCAGAGCCTGCCTGGTCGGCGTCAGGTAGTGTGTGGGATAGAGAGCTTCCCACATCTCGGCCGCCGCCTGCCACTGAGGGTCGGGGTATAGAGCGTCGCCCAGGGCCGCGCTCAATTTGACCCGAACCCAGGGAATAGGGTGCGGATCGTCCGCGCTGACGCGGAAAACGAACGGGGCGGGCAGACTCACCACGCCCATCAGCCCCGTCGTCCCGGCGATGCCCACGCGAGCGACCGACCACAGGTCGGACAGAATCTCAGATATCCAGCGCTCCCACAGCTGCCAGACGAGCGCCTCGCGCGGCCCGCTGCGCTGCATGCCTTTCAGTACGGGCCGCAACGATGCGGCCAGACCCAGCAGGTCTGCGCCCTGGTGGCCGACCTCATGCACCAGCGACGAGGCGATGCCGCTACCCACCATGCGCTCGCGCGGAACCTGGATGATGGCGACGGGGTTCTCGCCGCCGCCGGGCAGCCGCGTGCGGGCGCGGCGGATGGCCGCACCGTGACCGCGGTTCAGGTAACAGACGACCGGCGGCGCGTCGTAGTAGCCGCCTGGCAGGTGGAGGGCGTCAGCGGCGACCACGTCCAGTCCCGACAGCCACACGCCGTTGTCGCGCTCGCTACGCTGGGTGATCACGTCGGCGAAGATGTCGAACTGAGACAGGATATCGTTGAAGTGCAGCTTCAGAATCGCGTAGCGGCGCTGTGTCTCGGCGACGGGCAGCTGCTGCCCCTCGGAGCTATGCAGCCAGGCCAGGTAGCCGTGCGCCAGCCGCCGCAAGGTCTGGCGGCCGCGGGCCAGATAGCCCTCGATGGCTGACTGGGCCGCGATAGAGGGCGCGGCGGCCAACACCATCGTCTCATATAGGACGAAGGGCTTGACTCGCTCCAACCGTGTCAGCAGCGCTCGTGTTTCGAGGGCGAGCATCTGACGGGCGCGGTCGCTGGCGAGTGCGGTTGAGGGGGACTCGTCCATGGCGCTAGCCTCTCTGTCTGGCTGCCCTTAGCGATAGACTCCGAACAGCATGACGTGGCGGCCGCGCCGGACCCAACGCCCCGACATGGGACGCCGCCCCGGGCGCAGTGGCCCGTAGCCGGGCTGACCGAGTGCGCCACCCGCGCCGTTGGGGCGGGGAGCCATGCCAGCGGGCGGCGTCGCGCTCAAGAGGCCGGGCGCATGTTGCTGCGCCGCCGACATGACAGCCTGCTGCGCGACGGCCTGCGGTGGCGCACTGGGGGGCGCGAGGGCGGCTTCCTGGGCGGCGGCGCTGGCGAAGCGCACGTAGTTGCGGGCCAACTCGAACTCCTGGTCCTCCGCGCTCAACCCTTCCAGTTCCAGGCCGAAGGCCTTACCGGCCGCTGCGCCCAGGGACGAGCCAAGAGCTGTGCCGACGCCCGGCGCGACGAAAGTGCCGAGCGCGCCACCGACCATCGGGAGGGCCTGCTTGGCGACGCCCTTGAGGATGCCCCCCAGGGCTGAGCCGAGGGGGCCGCGCATGACCTTGCCCACGCCCCGGCTGACGCTGCGGATGAGCTTGCCGAGAAACTGGTCCAGTTCCGCCTCGCTGTTGATCTCTAGCAGTTCGGCGGCTAGCTCCAATTCCATCGACTCGCCCAGTGGCGCTTCGCCCGCGTACTCATAGCCGTATTCGCCGGCGTAGGGGCCTTCGGCCTCGCCCCATGTCTCGCCGGTATACTCGCCCTGGTATTCACCGGCGTAGGGACCTTCGGCCTCGCCCCACATCTCGCCGGTATACTCGCCCTGGTATTCGCCGGCGTAAGGGCCTTCGGCCTCGCCGAACATGCCCTCGCCGGTCTCGTAGCCGAACTCGGCCGGCCCGAACTCGTAGGTCTCCCATGTTTCGGCCTGGGTACGATCGATATCGTGCATCGTGATCCTCCTTGTCTGCATCGCAGGGTCTTGAACACTCTATCCCTGTGAGTCGCACATTTCTCGCCAAATCCGACATTTCACGGCTCGTCCCGCCCCAAAGTGCCGAATTAAGTGCGAATCAGCCTCCTGACCCTGAAAATGCGAGAAGGGCAGCCTACTGGCCGCCCTTCTATCTGCTGGAGTCGGAGGTGTCGAGCTGTGGGAGCGAAACAAGATTCGGGGAGGTACGCGCCGGGGGGACGGGCGCACGAAGAGTCTTTCGCCGCGCCGGGCAAGAGCCTGGCCGCAGCGCGGGGTATTACGGGCCGCGTAGCGCTGTGGGCAGGTCGGCGAGGCCGTTAATCACCGTCGCTGCGCCTGTGCGGCTGCTGGCTCGCGCGGTGGGGTCTACAAGCACGGCCCGCGCGCCGGCCGCCCGAATCCATTCGACAACGACAGGCTGGTCATCGACGAAGACAGCGGTGGCCGGTTCCACGCCACTGTCGGCAAGAATGCGGTGATAGTACTCCGGGCCTGCTTTCAGGCAGTCCACCAGGTCTGGCCCATACAGGCGATCGAAGCAACCCCGCACGCCCATGCCGGTCAGGTAGCCGTCAAGCTCCTGGGAACTCTCGCCGGAGGCGGTGTGCAGGGTGTAGCCGTCGCGCCTGAGCGCCTGGATCGCGGCCACGACACCCGGCAGCGCGGAGCGCACCCGCCGTGTGACAAAGTCGGTCGCCTCGTCAGCCAGGGTTACCGCCGCATCATCGGGGAAGAGCGGCAGGCCGAGCACCTTGCACATGCCGTGCAGCCACTCGATCTGGTACGCGCGGTGGAAGCCCGCGTAGCTCTCGCCGCCCTCCTGCCACAACCGCGTCCCGTACTCGGCCCAGCTCCCCCCGTCGTTCCACAACCCGTCGGTGTAGACGCGGTTGGCCTCGGCCCACGCCTCGGCCGAGCCGCCCAGGCGGGGCGGGAAGAACTCGCCGAGCAGACGCTGCCACTGGGGGGTGCGCAGCGTGTTGTCATTCATCACGCCACCGTCGTCGAGAAAGAGGGTCAGGCGCTGCATGGCGGCTCCCAGGGGTTAGCGCCGCAGGGCGGCTCTGGCCGCTGACGGCAGGGTCGCGCCGCTGGCCTGCGCCGCCTCGCGCTTCTTATCCATGAAGTAGGTATAGTTGCCCGCGTACTCGACGAGCTTGCCGTCGCGCAATTCAACGATGCGCGTGCATAGGCGGTCCAGGAAGTAGCGGTCGTGGGAGATGATAAGGGTGGTGCCCTTAAAATCTTGCAAGGCGTCTTCCAGCACCTCACACGACGGAATGTCCAGATTGTTGGTCGGCTCGTCCAGCAGCAGGAAGTTGGCGGGGCTGAGCATGAGCTTCGCCATTTGCAGGCGCGCCTTCTCGCCGCCGCTGAGGGTCTTGACGGGCTGCTGGGCCTTCTGGAAGCCGAACAGGAAGCGGCCCAGGTAGCCGAAGGCCTCGCGCTCGTACATGGGCTTGATGGCGCGCACCTCCTCCAGGGGCGTGGCGTCGTAGTTGAGAGTCTGATGCTCCTGGGCGTAGTAGGTCAGGTGGACGCTAGGGCCGAGCCTGACTGCGCCCCAGGTTGGCGCTTCGCGGCCGAGGATGAGGCGGAACAGGACCGACTTACCCGCGCCATTGGGACCGACGAGTCCGACGCGCTCGCCCTGCCAGAGCAGCAGGTCAATGCCCTCGAAGATGAAATCGTCGCCGTCGAAGGTCTTGGCAACGTCTCGCATCTCTAGCACCTTGTCGGAGCCGCGTGTGGACAGGTTGAAGCTGAGGCCCATCGTCTTGCGGTTGAGGATGGGTTTGTCGACCTGCTCATCTTGCAGGCGCTCCATGCGCCGCTCGACATTGCGGGCGCGCTTGACCATCTTCTCGTTCTGCCCGTTGGAGCTGTAGGACAGGATGCGCAACATGGCCTGGCGAAGACGCTCAATCTCCTGCGCCTGCAACTCGAACATCTTCTGTTGTTGAAGCAAGGCCTGCTTCTTGGCGAAGGCATACTCGGAGTAGTTGCCCGGCCACACCGCGACGCGGCCGTCCTCTAGCTCGGCGATCTCCTCGGCCACTACGTCCAGTAGGTAGCGGTCGTGGGAGATGATGACCACCGTGCCGGGGTAGTCGTTGATGAGGCGCTCCAGGAACACCTTGCTGTCGACGTCCAGGTGGTTATCCGGCTCATCAAGCAGGAGGATGTCTGGTTGGGTGACAAGCAGGCGGGTAATGCCGATGAGCTTCTTCTGGCCGCCCGATAGGACGCCACACGACAACGCAAGGTCATCGTCGCTGAAGCCCAGGCCCTTGAGCGTGGCGACCACACGGTTGTGGTAGGTCAGGCCACCGAGGCGCTCATACTCGCCCAACGCCTGCTCGTGCTGCGTCATCACCTGCCCCAGGCGGTTCATGTCGCCGTAGACCTGGGGATCGGACAGGCTGTCCTCCAGGCTCTGAATCTGCGCCTCTAGTGCAGCAATGGCGGGCGAGGCCTGTAGGGCCGCCTGCAACACGCTCTGGTCAGGGTCGAGCTGGGGTTCCTGGGGCATGTAGCCAACGGTTGCGCCAGGATGCCGCCAGATGCTACCCTCGTCAGGCTGCAACTCGGCCGCGATGAGCTTGAACAGGGTGGATTTGCCAGCGCCGTTAGCGCCCACGAGGCCAATCTTCTTGCCCTTGCCGATCTGCCAGGAGAGTCCCTCGAAGACGGTGTTGCCGCCGTAGTGTTTGGTTAAGTCAGTGACTGTGAGAATCAACATGCTGCGCTCGCGTTCGCTGTCAGGGTTGTGAGCCGCTCCCCATGATAATGGCTTCTGATGGTTGCCGCATCCTCCACCTGGGTGAAACCTGATCCATCCTTTGGCGAGGAGAGGGATTGGAGATTGAGGGATTCGAGATTACACTACGGGCAATTCTACCCGTTGGAGGCACGATGTCCACCACTGTCCCACCCCGCAGTGAGATTCCCAAGCAGTATACCTGGAGCACCGAGAGCATCTTTGCCAGTGATGATGCCTGGGAGGCCGAGTATCAGCGGGTAAGCGCAACCTTGCCCGCGCTGAGTGGCTATCAGGGACGGCTGGCCGAAGGGCCGGGTGTTCTGGCCGCCTACCTGGCCGAGTCGGAAGCGGCTCTGTATGACGTGTGGCGGGTGTGGGTCTATGCCAGCATGGGCGCAGTGGTCGATATGGCCGATCAGGCGGCGCAGGCGCGTGACAATCGGGCGCAGAGCCTCTATGCGCGGGCAGCGGCGGCGACGGCCTTCGCCGAGCCGGAACTACTCCAGATCGGCTTCGACACGCTGCGCCAATGGATGCAGGCCGCGCCGCGCCTGGCTCACTACGGCCACTACCTGGATCGGCTGAAAAAGCGGCAGGCCCACGTGCGCTCGGCCGAGGTCGAGAATCTCTTAAGCGAGGTCATCGACCCATTCTGGACGGCATCGGCAACCCACGGTGTGCTGGCGAATGCCGACCTGGTGTTCCCGCCCGCCCGGGGGTCCGATGGCGACGCGACCTTCGAGGTCACCCAGGGCACCATCGCGGCGCTGCTGACGCACCCCGACCGCGAGGTGCGCCGCACAGCCTGGGAAGGCTACGCCGACGCCCACCTGGGCGTCAAGCACACCGTGGCGAACGCCCTGGCGGCCGGCGTCAAGCAGGACGTGTTCATGGCCCGTACGCGGCGCTACCCGTCCTCGCTGGCGGCGGCGACGGAATCGTCCGATATTCCCATCGAGGTGTTCCATAATCTGATTGCCACCTTCCGCGCCCACCTGCCGACCTGGCGCCGCTACTGGCGGGTGCGCCGCAAGGCGCTGGGCGTCAGCCCCCTGCGCGAGTACGACGCGCGCGCCCCGCTGACGGCGGCCAAGACGGTCGTCCCGTTCGACCAGGCGGTGACCTGGATTGGGGAGGGCATGGCTCCCCTGGGCGAGGAATACGTGGCGACGCTGCGGCGCGGCGTGCTAGACGAGCGCTGGGTGGACGTGTATCCCAACAAAGGCAAGCGCATGGGCGCGTTCTCGACGGGCACGCCCGGTACCCACCCGTTCATCTTCACGAGCTACAACGACGACCTGTTCAGCCTGAGCACGCTGGCCCACGAATTGGGACACTCGCTGCACTCCTACCTCACCTGGCAGACGCAGCCCTTTGTCTATAGCGGCTACGGCATGTTCGTGGCCGAGGTCGCGTCGAATTTCAACCAGGCCCTGGTGCGTGACTACCTGCTGCGGACACATCCCGACCGCGACTTCCAGATCGGCGTCATCGAGGAGGCGATGGCGAACTTCCATCGCTACTTCTTCGTCATGCCGACCCTGGCCCGCTTTGAATTGGAGATTCACGAGCGGGCCGAGCGAGGCCAGGCGCTGACCGCCGCCGACCTCAACGACTTGATGGCCGACCTGTTCGCCGAGGGCTACGGTGACGAGGTCGACGTCGACCGCGAACGCGTCGGCATCACCTGGGCGGAGTTCCACACTCACCTGTACAGCAACTTCTACGTCTACCAGTACGCGACGGGCATCTCCGGCGCCCACGCCCTGGCCGAGCGCGTCCTGTCGGGCGGCCCCAGCGCGGCCGAGGACTACCTCAAGTTTCTCAAGGCGGGCGGCTCGCTCTATCCCCTCGACGCGCTGAAGCTGGCCGGCGTTGACCTGGCTTCGCCCGAGCCCGTCGAGCAGACCTTCGCCGTCATGGCGCGCTACGTGGACCGGCTGGCAGAGCTGCTATAGTCGTTCAGGAAAAGAAATAGAAGGGACGTAACAACAGGCACGGGATGCGACATCCCAAGGACGAAGGGTCTCAAACCACGTCCATCAGGAGGCATCCCGTGAACATCAGAATACAGATGGGTGCGCGTCTTGTCAAGCAGTTGAACGAGCGGTTGGGCAACGCGTTTGCCCAGGGTGACCTGCGTCTGGTCAAGCGCGTCACAGCGCTGCTGTTGGTGGCCCAACACCAGAGCATCGAAGCGGTCGCGGAGGCGGTGCACATGGCCGAAACGACGATCTATGCCTGGATACGTGCCTTCGTCTTGGACGGCGCGGCCAGCTTGCGCTATCGCACTGCGCCAGGTCGGCCCGCCAAGTTGACCGCGTCGCAGAAGCAGCGCTTGCGCGAGCTGATCACAGCCGGTCCCGAAGCAGCCGGGTATGCGACGGGCTGTTGGACCAGCAGCTTGATCCAGGCACTGATCCAGCGCGAGTTTGGGGTGCTCTACAACGTGCACTACGTCTCCGAGTTGCTGCGCAACCTGGGCTTCTCGTACCAGAAGGCGCGCTTCGTGTCCGATCACCTCGACGAGACCGCCCGACAGCAGTGGCGTGAGCAGACGTGGCCGCACATCGTGCGTCAGGCGCGCCAACAAGGTGCCTGGTTGCTGTTCGGTGATGAGGCCAGTTTCGCCCAATGGGGCTCGCTGAGCTACACCTGGGCGCTCGTCGGCCAGCCCCCACGGGTCAAGACGACCGGCAAGCGTAAAGCCTACAAGGTCTTTGGTCTGATCGACTACTTTTCGGGCCACCTGTTCTTTCAGGGAACGACGGCGCGCTTCACGGCCGAGACGTATTGTGCCTTCCTCACGACGGTGCTGGCCCAGACCCAGCGGCCGATCATGCTGATCCAGGATGGGGCGCGCTACCACACGGCGGCCACGACACGCGCGTTTATCGCCGCTCATGCGGCGCGCTTGACGGTCTACCAGCTGCCGACGTACTCGCCAGACTACAACCCGATCGAGCATCTGTGGCGCAACGTCAAGCGAGGGCACACGCATAATCGCTACTTCCCGAGCTTTGAAGCATTGGTGCAGGCCGTCGAGGCGGGGCTCGCCCACTTCCAGCACCATTCGGCTGAAGTCAAGCA